>CAKSUH010000350.1 GCA_934500855.1 uncultured Eubacteriales bacterium | reverse complement strand
CCCTCCTTTGCTGTCAGTCTGCATCCCGCGGTCGGTCCGAGCAACTCGGGCAGAATGTCCTCTTTCGGTCCGTATGCCGCGATTTCTCCGTTCACCACCACAACCACCTTGTCCGCAATGTCCAGAATCCGCTCCTGATGCGAAATGATCAGAATGGTCCCGCGCGTCCGCTCGTACATCGAACGGAACACCGAAATCAGGTTATTGAAGCTCCACAGATCGATTCCCGCCTCGGGTTCGTCAAACAGCGACAGTTTGGTCCCGCGGGCGTTGATCATCGCAATCTCGATCCGTTTCAGTTCACCGCCCGAAAGCGACGCGTCCAATTCGCGGTCGATATAATTTTTCGCGCAAAGACCGACCTCGGAGAGGTAGTTGCACGCCTGCGCAACGGTAATTTTCTCCCCTGCCGCAAGCGAAATCAGGTCCTTGACGGTCAGCCCCTTGAAGCGAACGGGCTGCTGAAACGCAAAGCTGACCCCGCGGCGGGCGCGATCGGTAACGGAAAGGTCGGTAATGTCCTCGCCGTCCAGAATAATCCGTCCGGATGTCGGGCGGTAAATGCCCGCAATCAGCTTTGCAAGCGTGGATTTTCCGCTTCCGTTCGGACCGGTGACCGCCACGAAACGATCGTTGATTTCAAGACTTACATTTCGGATAATCTCTTTTCCGTCCGGAACCGTGTAAGACAAATTTTTGAGTTCAAGCATGAATTGCATCCTTTTCAGGTAATTCTGCGCGATTAGACCATCGGAATTGCACAGGATTGCCTTTATTTTTGTTCAGCATTCTATTGTACCCTTTTTTTCGCGTTTTTGCAAGAGCAAACCGCCTTTTATCTGTTAAAACTTTGTGAACAGCGCGGTTTTCGAGCCAAAACCCGCCGAAAATATGATATAATCTACCCGTTATTTCCCGAAAGGAAGGCAACCGTATGAGAAATTATCCGATTCTGACCGTCACAGAGAAAGGCGAGGACTTCCTGCGCGGCGGTCATGTATGGGTCTTTGCCGATGAGGTAACCCACATCACGGGCACGCCCGAGGACGGCTCCCTTGCCGATGTATACTCCAAAAAAGGCAGATACCTCGGCACGGGCTTTTACAATTCCAATTCCAAAATCCGCGTTCGCATCATCTCCAAGAACGCGAACGACCGCTTTGACACGGCTTTCTGGGAGCGCAAGCTCCGCTGGGCGATCGACTACCGTCTCTCGGTCATGGGCGAACGGGATTTCGCCTGCTGTCGCCTGATCTTCGGAGAAGCCGACGCCTTCCCCGGGCTGACGGTGGACCGCTTCGGCGATGTTCTTGTCACCGAAGTTCTGTCGCTCGGCATGGAAAAGATTAAGAATGAGATTTATTCCATTCTTGTCCGCCTGCTCCGCGAGGAGTTCGGACAGACGATTACGGTTCTGTACGAACGAAACGAAGCCCCCATCCGAAAACTGGAGGGCATGGAAACAGCCAAAGGCTTCTGGAGCGGCGAGGGTCTGCGAACCGATACCGA
>CAKSUH010000349.1 GCA_934500855.1 uncultured Eubacteriales bacterium | reverse complement strand
TCCGCATCTGTCGCAGTTCTGCTTCGGCGTTTTCGACAAGGAATTTCCAGACCGTGCCAAGCGCGCGGGGCAGGGGATTGTTGTGGGCGGCGCGAATTACGGACAAGGCTCCTCTCGCGAGCACGCGGCGCTGGTTCCGATGTACCTCGGAATCCGCGCGGTGATTGCCAAGAGTTTTGCGCGAATCCACGCGGCGAACCTGATTAACGCGGGCATTCTGCCGCTGACCTTTGCGGACCCTGCCAATTATGACCGCGTGGCGCAGGGGGACCGTCTGGTTCTGGACGGCTTGTTCGGCGGCATGGAAAGCGGCAACATAACATTGGCGGATGAGACGAACGGAGCGGAAATTCCGTTGGTTTGCTCGTTCACGCCGCGTGAGATTGCCATTCTCAAAGCGGGCGGACTGCTCGGCGTTGCGGCGAAGGGGGAAGGAAACCGTTCGGTGGGATATATTTGATCAACCCGCAGCGGTTGCTGACGATAGGAGAAAAGGATGTTTGAAAAAGAAATGAATGCGGCGGTGGAGCGGTTTCGCACCCTGCTGACCGAACAGTTGGCGCGACAGGAGCGCATGGAGCGCGCCGTGCCCGCAAAGAATTATACAAAAGCGGAAAAAATCGTTGTCGGCGTCTGCGGCGGGGACGGAATCGGTCCGATCCTCATGCGGGAAACGCGGCGCGTGTTGGAAGTGCTGCTGAAAGAGCCGATTGCGGCGGGCAGGATCGAATTGCGCGACATCGAGGGGTTGACGCTGGAAAACCGACTGAAAAAAGGCGAGGCGGTTCCCTCGGAGGTGCTGAAAGAGATCAAAGCCTGCGATGTGCTTCTGAAAGGTCCGACCACCACGCCGAAGGGCGGAACGCTGGAGAGCGCGAATGTTGCCCTGCGGCGGGAATTGGACCTGTATGCCAATGTCCGCCCCGTAACGGTTCCGGAAGAGGGAATCGACTGGACTTTCTTCCGCGAGAACACCGAGGGGGAATATGTTCTCGGCAGTCGCGGCGTGGAGATTGCGGGCAAACTGGCGATGGATTTCAAGGTCACGACCGATGCGGGAACCCGCCGCATTGCGCGCGCGGCGTTTGATTATGCAAGGGCGAACGGAAAGACCCGTGTCGCAATTGTCACGAAAGCCAACATCATGAAGAAAACCGACGGAATGTTCTCGGCAATCTGCCACGAAATTGCCGCCGAATACCCGGAGATCACGGCGGAGGATTGGTATATCGATATCATGACCGCAAATCTGGTCAACCGCGAGATTCGGAATCGGTTTCAGGTGTTCCTGCTGCCGAATCTTTACGGGGATATCATCACCGACGAGGCGGCGCAGATTCAGGGCGGAGTGGGTACGGCGGGAAGCGCCAACACGGGCGACCGTTACGCCATGTTTGAGGCGATTCACGGCTCGGCACCGCGCATGATCGAAGCGGGACTCGGAGAGTACGCCGACCCGTCCAGTCTGCTCCGCGCGGCGGAAATGATGTTGCGGCACATCGCCATGCCGCGCGAGGCGGACC
>CAKSUH010000348.1 GCA_934500855.1 uncultured Eubacteriales bacterium | reverse complement strand
GTCAACGGGGACACGGTGGAGGTCATTCCCGCAAACAGCGCGGACACCGCCATCCGCGTGGAATTCTTCGGCGACGAGATTGACCGCATCAGCGAAATTAACATCGTAACGGGCGAGGTCCTGCGCACGCTGACCTATGCCGCCATCTATCCCGCAACGCATTACGCGGTCTCAGACGAGAAGCGCGAAGCGGCGTTGGCGGAGATCGAGCGGGAGATGGAGGCGCGCGTTCTGGAATTCGAGTCCGAAAAGAAGCTGTTGGAGGCGCAACGGATTCGCGAACGCGTGAAATATGACATTGAAATGCTTCGGGAGGTTGGGTTCTGTTCCGGCGTGGAGAACTATTCCCGCGTGCTTTCGGGCAGACCCGCAGGATCAACGCCGTTTACGCTGTTGGACTATTTCCCGGACGATTATATCATGTTTGCAGACGAGTCGCACATCATGATCCCTCAGGTGCGCGGTATGAGCGGCGGGGATTCGGCGAGGAAAAAGAATCTGGTGGACTACGGCTTCCGTCTGCCGTCCGCCTATGACAACCGCCCGCTTTACTTCAACGAGTTTGAGCAGAGCATTCACCAAGCGGTGTTTGTCAGCGCAACCCCGGGGGACTATGAGGAACAGCACTCCGTGCAGACGGTGGAGCAGATTATCCGCCCGACGGGACTGCCCGATCCCGTGATTGAGGTCCGCCCGATTGAGGGGCAGATCGATGATCTGCTCGGCGAGATCCGGGCGCGGGCAAAACGCAACGAGCGGGTGCTGGTCACAACACTGACCAAAAAGATGGCGGAAGACCTGACCGAATACTTTGAAGGCAACGGCGTGAAGGTGCGGTATATCCATTACAATGTGGAGACGATTGAACGGATGGAAATCATCCGCGATCTGCGGCTCGGCGTATTCGATGTGCTGATCGGAATCAATCTGTTGCGGGAGGGCTTAGACATTCCCGAGGTGTCGCTGGTTGCGATTCTGGATGCGGACAAGGAGGGCTTTCTGCGTTCGGAACGATCGCTGATTCAAACGGTAGGGCGCGCCGCGCGGAACGCGGAAGGTAAGGTTATCATGTATGCCGATACCGTCACGCAGTCCATGCAGGCAACCATCAACGAGACCGAGAGGCGCCGCAGCATTCAGATTGCCTATAACAAGGCGCACGGCATCGTGCCGAAAACCGTTACGAAGGGTGTACGGGACATCATCGAGATCGGCTCCAAGGATGACAGCCGCAAGAGCCGCAAGGGCAAAGGCAAGGACGCACCGCGCAAGCTGAATGCGTCCGAGCGCGAAAAAATGATTGCGGAGCTGACGCGCGAGATGAAGAGCGCGGCGGCAAAGCTGGAATTCGAGCAGGCGGCATACCTGCGTGATCGGATCAAACGCATCCGGGAAGGAAAGGAAAACGAGGAATGAGCAAGCGGCGTGTGATAACGGAAAAAGCGGAGCAGACTAAGGTCGGAAAGCGTCGCTTACGGCTGATAGACCCGTTTGCGTTGGGGTTGTGGAGCGTGATATTGCTCCTG
>CAKSUH010000347.1 GCA_934500855.1 uncultured Eubacteriales bacterium | reverse complement strand
GGCGAGACCGAGGATACCACGCTTGCAGACATCGCCGTCGGCGTGGGCGCGCGCTTCATCAAGTCTGGCGCTCCCTGCCGCAGTGAGCGCGTTGCAAAGTACAACCGCCTCCTGCGCATCGAGTCCGCCATAGGCTCCGCCGCCGTTTACGGGGGATGCGGAGGATGCGCCAAAGGGGGGTCTTGAAAGAACCCCCTCTGGACTCCCCAAGAACTTTCACCAAGGCTTTTATTGGGTGCGAACATGGTGCGCCCGAGTTTTGGTGGGGGAGTGCGCGGTGCGGTACGCTGATAAAAAGGGGAGAGAAAGTCGTAGGGCTTCGCTCTGCACTCATTCAGGGGCTTTTTGAAAAGGTCTTAAAAATCACAAAACTTCCCCCACGCAAGGGAATTCCGCGAAGCGGAGATTCCCTTGCGTGGGGGAAGTTCTTGAGGTTCTTAGGGACTTCTTAGAAGAAGTCCCTAAGTGGGGTGTGGGGCAAAGCCACACGACCTTTCACCCCTCTTTGTTAGCCGTAACCACAACATTCGCGCCCGTGCCGAGAAGGTTCTCGATGACTACATCACCAATGTGAGCGGGGAGAGTGGCAACCGCGCCGTTGATCTGCTTCATGCAGTCGAACATCAGCTCCTTCGGAATCGTGCGGTCGGTTTTGACGGGGATGACGCCGCCGTCAGAGGTGCGGACTGTGGAGGTCACCGTCCGCATCGGGTGCGTGCATTCGTCAATCGCATATTGCTTTCCGCGGGGACAGCTGTTGCCCGTTACCGAGAGAACGGCGCCGTCCGCACCCAGTTCCACCGCCAGCTGACAGCCGCGCGGACAAACGATACAGGTTAAATTTCTTGTCATTTTACTGTACCTCCAGTTCAAAGTCCAGCGCCGCCGCGCCCGCAAACTGCTCGGGGCGCAGGGTAATGCTCTCCATCTCTCCCGGCGCAACCTTCGGCTTTTTCTTGCTGAAAATCACGCGGTCGCCGGCCTTTACCTTGATGGTCACATTGCGGTAAACATCCGCAACGCGGCAGAATACCGTTACATCTTTCTTTGCGGTGATGCGCTGCGGAACCGTGTAGCGGATTTTGCCGTCGGTGTGCAGGGGAATGTCAACCGCCTCGGCGTGCTCACCGTGAATATAAGCCGCCGCGCTCTTGCCCGCAATGTCGGCTTCTTCGGATACGAAGTCGACCAGATCGTGCACATGAAGCACATTTCCGCAGGCGTAAATGCCCTCGACTTCGGTCTGACGGTCCTGATCGACCGTTGCGCCGTTTGTCACGCGGTCAAGCGGAACGCCCGCCGTTTTGGAAAGCTCGTTTTCGGGAATCAGACCGACCGAGAGAAGCAGGGTGTCGCAGGGGATGTATTCCCGCGTTTCGGGAATCGGACGGCGACGCTCGTCCACCTTTGCAATGGTCACACCCTCCAAGCGTTCGCGCCCGTGAATTTCCACCACCGTGTGGCTGAGTTTGAGCGGGATGTTGAAATCGTGCAGGCACTGCTCAATGTTCCGCGCCAGACCGCCCGAATAGGGCATCAGCTCGCAGACCGCGTGAACCTTTGCGC
>CAKSUH010000346.1 GCA_934500855.1 uncultured Eubacteriales bacterium | reverse complement strand
CAATTTCGGAACAGACAAGATGTCCAAATCCAAAGGGAATGTCATTTACGCAGACGGGCTTGCCGAGCATTTCACGGTGGACGGCGTGCGGTATTACGCATTGTCCGAAATGCCGTTTTCCGGAGACGGCTCAATCACCTACGAAGCGGTTATCAAGCGCTACAATACCGATTTGGTCAACAATCTCGGCAATCTGGTCAAGCGCACGCTGGATATGGAGAAGAAGTATTTCGGCAAGGTCATTCCCGCACCGCAGGGCGAGGAGGGGACCGACCGCGAGCTGAAGGAGACTTGTCTCTCCGCGTTTGCCGACATGAAGGCGGAAATGGACGCGTTCCATATCGCCGACGCACTGGAGCATATCTTTGCAATGCTCAGCCGCGCGAACAAGTATATCGACGAGACAACGCCGTGGAGCCTTGCAAAGGACGAGGCGAACCGCGGGCGTTTGGGCACGGTGCTCTATAACCTGATGGAGACCATCCGCTTCGGTGCCGTGATGCTGATGCCGTTCATTCCCGCAACGGCGGAGGAAATTCTGAGCGAGCTGAACACTGACCGCCGCGACTTTGCGTCGCTTGAATCGTTCGGCGCGCTTCGCGCAGGCGATACCGTGGGCGATTCCCGCGTGCTGTTTGCAAGAGCCGACGAGGAAAAGGAGCTTGCCGCGTTTGAAGCCGAGCGGCAGGCACAGCTTGCGGCGCTGAAAAAGGAAGAGCCGGAAAAGCCCGAGAAGCCGGAGGGATGCGCCCTGATCGGCATTGAGGACTTCATGAATGTGGAGCTTCGCACCGCAAAAGTGCTGGCTTGCGAGCCGGTCCCGCGCGCAAAGAAGCTGTTGAAACTGCAACTGGATCTCGGCTATGAGCAGAGACAGGTCGTGTCCGGCATCGCAAAGTGGTATAAGCCCGAGGACCTGATCGGACGGAAGCTGATCGTGGTTGCAAACCTCAAGCCCGCAACCCTGTGCGGCGTGGAATCCAACGGCATGGTTCTTGCCGCAGGGGAAGAGACTGTCCGCGTGGTGTTCCTTTCCGAGGATACCCCGCTCGGCGAACGGGTCAGATAAGGGACAAATATGCTGATTTGAGAAGGCACAAATACCATTCACGCCTTTTCTTTGCAGGAAGAAGGCGCAAAGAAAAGGCTTTGCGAAAAGAAACGCCGATAGGGAGATTTCGCCGCCTGCGGGCGACGATCAGCGCTACACGGCGCTGAACCCGTGCCGCCTTTTAGAAAAGGCGGGCGAAAACTTTCCCTGCAATGTTTTCCTTCGAAAATCTAAAATTTTTCAGAAAACGGGACTCGCAGTCCCGTTTTCCAATGAAAGGAGTCACGCATTGAATATTACGGTTATCGGTTGCGGCAGATGGGGGTCGCTGATTACTTGGTATCTTGACCGCTTGGGACACCGCGTCACGCTTTACGGGCGCGCCGGGTCGCGGCATATGCAGGCGTTTCTCGAAACGCGCGCGAACGATCTGCTCACGCTTCCGGAAAGCGTCTGCCTTTCCACCGATCTTTCCGCCGCCACGCAGGACGCGGAGGTTCTGATTCTTGCCGTAGCGTCCCAAGG
>CAKSUH010000345.1 GCA_934500855.1 uncultured Eubacteriales bacterium | reverse complement strand
GGTCAGCGCTTTACGCCGTGCGACTGCGAAGCGGAGGGAGATTGGTCGGCGGGCGCATTCTGGGAAGCGCTCGGGCGTATGGGCGACAATCGGATTCGTGTTCCGAACCTGAATCAGAACTCGCGGCAGGGAGACCGAATCTGCACGGCATATCTCGACGCACTCCGGGGGGGACCTGCAACGCTCTCGCTTGCCGATTGTCCCGACCTCGGTCCGATCCTCTTCGCCTATGCCGCCGCAATGCACGGCGGAACCTTTACGAATGTCGGGCGACTGCGCATCAAGGAAAGCGATCGCATCGGCGCAATGCGGGAAGAACTCGCCAAATGCGGCGCGGAGCTGACCGACTCCGGAGACACGGTAACCGTCAAAGGCGGGACCTTACACGCGCCAAGCGCACCTTTGAACGGACACGGCGACCATCGGATTGCAATGGCAATGGCGGTTCTTGCAACGCGCACGGGCGGCGAGATCGAAGGCGCAGAAGCCGTGCGGAAAAGCTACCCTTCTTTTTGGAAGGACCTCGGCGCATTCGGAATCCGCTGTGAACTGATATAATATAAGGATACAATTATGGAACTCAATCGGAATACCCGAATTCTCATTGTCGGGTTAGGGGTCATCGGCGGCGGTTATGCCAAAGCGTTGACCAAGCAGGGATACCATGTTACCTGCATTACAAAAGAACAGAAAGACATTGACTATGCCGAGGCGCACGGCATCATCCGCTCGGGTTATACCGAGCCGCGCCCCGACATCCTCGCGGCGGCGGATCTTGTGATTCTGGCACTCTACCCGCATATCGCAATCGAATGGATGAAGCAGAACCAACAGCATCTGCGCGCGGGCATTCTCGTAACGGATGTAACGGGTGTAAAATCGCGGTTCCTTGCCGAAATGACACAGATTCTGCGACCCGATATCGAATTCATCGCCGCGCACCCGATGGCGGGACGGGAATCGAGCGGCGTGGAATACAGCAACGATGAGGTGTTCAAGGGGGCAAACTACATCGTGGTGCCCACCGTGCGGAACACGCCCGAGGGCATTGCAACCTGCCGCAGGCTCGGGGAAATTCTCGGGTTCGGCAGAATCACGGAACTGGACGCCGCCGCGCACGACCGCATGATTGCGTTTCTCTCTCAGCTGACCCACTGCATTGCCGTGGCACTGATGGACTGCAACACAGAGCAAGGCTTGGAAAAGTACACGGGTGACTCCTTCCGTGACCTGACGCGGATTGCAAAGATCAACGATGAAATGTGGAGCGAGCTGTTTCTGTGGAACCGTGAAGCCCTGTTGGAACAAATGGACCGTTTTGAAGAAACGCTTGCCGACTTCCGCAGGCTTCTGGAGGCAGGTGACCGCGAGGGAATGCGGGAAATGATGCGCACCTCCACGAGCCGCCGTGCACAGTTCGATAAAAAAGGAAAGGACTGAACCGAAATGAATATGCACTTTTACCGCAAACTCCCGATACCGAAGGAGATTAAGGAACAATATCCCGTAACACCGGAAATCACCGCTGCACGGGACAGTTGGGTCGGACAGATCAAAGCGATTCTGGACGGCAGGGATGACAGGCTTCTGCTTGTGATCGGTCCCTGCTCGGCAGACGCAGAGGACACGGTTCTGCGCTAT
>CAKSUH010000344.1 GCA_934500855.1 uncultured Eubacteriales bacterium | reverse complement strand
GTTACGGTTCTGACCGACCGTCTCTTCCGCATTGAAACGGACCCTACCCATACCTTCAATGACCGCGCCACGCAAAGCATTTGGTATCGGGATCTGCCGCCCGTCCCCTTTCACACCGAGGAAGCAAACGGCACGCTGACGGTTGCAACCGACGCCGCCGCGCTCACGCTTTCCGAGGACCCCGCGCAGTGTTTTGTCCTGCTGGACGGGGTCCGCCATCCGCTTGACAACCGCGGCAACCTGCTCGGCACCACCCGCACGCTGGACTGCTTTGACGGAGAATACAACATTCGGGACGGGCACAGGCTTACGCTTGCCGCAGGTGTCTGCTCCGTGAGCGGTGTTGCGGTTTTGGATGACACGGCAGCTCTGACGCTGGATGCGGACGGTTTTCCCGACGCCGCGTCTCCCGATCGGAGCGACCGTTATCTTTTCGCCTACGGTCACGATTATCGGAACGCGGTTCTCGCGCTTTACCGCCTGACGGGACTGCCGCCGATGCTCCCCCGCTTCGCCTTCGGAAACTGGTGGAGCCGCTTCCACGCCTATACCGACCGGGAGTACCTGCATCTGACGGATCGGTTCGCCAATGCAAATATTCCGCTGACGGTTGCAACGCTGGATGTCGACTGGCACTATTCCGCTCACCTCGACGAAGAGAAAGGCATCACCGCAAGCGGCAAAAACACCGCCGACCGCGGCTGTCTGGAAACGCCCGAGAACCGCAGAATCGGCTGGACAGGCTATTCGTGGAACCGCAACCTCTTCCCCGACCCGCACGCCTTTCTGCAGGCACTGCATCGGCGAGGCTTGCGCGTCACGCTGAACCTGCACCCCGCCTCGGGCGTCCGCTATTACGAGGACGCTTATCCCGCCATGGCGGAAGCGATGGGCACAGACCCCAAGACCGAAGCGGTCATTCCCTTTGATGTGTCCTCCAAGCGTTTTTTGGAGGCTTACTTCCGCATCCTGCATCATCCCCTCGAGCAGGACGGCGTGGACTTCTGGTGGATCGACTGGCAACAGGGAACCTCCTCCGCCAAAGACGGGCTGGACCCTCTCTGGGCGCTCAATCATTTCCATTACCTCGACCATGCCGCGCGCCACCGCCACCCGCTGATTATGTCCCGCTATGCGGGTATCGGCTCGCACCGCTACCCCATCGGCTTCTCGGGAGACACCACAATTTCATGGGAAACCCTGCGCCTGATGCCCTATTTCACCGCAACCGCCGCGAACTGCGGCTACAGTTGGTGGAGTCACGACATCGGCGGGCATCACCTCGGGGAAAAAGACGACGAGCTTTACCTGCGCTTCCTGCAGTTCGGCGTGTTCAATCCCATCAATCGGATGCACTGTACCGACTCTCCCATGCTCACCAAAGAACCGTGGGCATACGAAGGCGGGATCGGTCAGCTTGCCGCCGACGCCCTGCGCCTGCGCCACCGCATGATCCCCTTCCTCTATTCCTGCAATCACCGCACCGCAACCGAGGGGCTTGCGCTCTGCGAGCCGCTCTACTACCAATACCCCGAATGCAGGGAAAGCTACCGTTACCCGAACGAATACCGCTTCGGTCAGCAGTTTCTGGTCGCTCCCGTCACCGAGCACAGCCGCAGAAACGGGTTGAGCGAAACGCCCGTCTGGTTACCGGAAGGAGTC
>CAKSUH010000343.1 GCA_934500855.1 uncultured Eubacteriales bacterium | reverse complement strand
CATGAAGTACATGAACGCCGCCTGCAAGAAGTGGAAGGAAGCACACAACATCGACTTCAGCCTTTACGGAACGCCGCTCGAATCCACGACCTACAAGTTTGCCAAGTGCCTCCAGAAGCGGTTCGGCGTTATACCCGGCATCACCGACAAGGGCTATATTACCAACAGCTACCATGTTCATGTCACCGAGCAGATCGACGCTTTCTCCAAGCTTGCGTTTGAGGCGCAGTTCCAGGCGCTGTCTCCCGGAGGCGCCATCAGCTATGTCGAAGTTCCGAATATGCAGCAGAACATCGAGGCGGTGCTTCAGGTGATGAAATTCATTTACGATCACATCATGTACGCCGAGCTGAACACCAAATCCGACTACTGTCAGGTTTGCGGATATGACGGTGAGATCAGCATTGTGGAAGAGGACGGCAAGCTGATCTGGAAGTGCCCGAAGTGCGGCAACACCGACCAGAGCAAGATGAATGTGGCAAGACGAACCTGCGGCTACATCGGAACGCAGTTCTGGAATCAGGGCAGAACGCAGGAAATCAAAGAGCGCGTGCTCCATCTGTAACGGAACGGCAATATGAATTACTGTGAAATCAAGAAATGCGATATTGCAAACGGAATCGGCGTGCGAACCACGCTGTTCGTCTCGGGGTGTACCAACCATTGCGAAGAATGCTTTCAGCCCCAGACATGGGATTTTGACTACGGAAAGCCCTTTACGGAAGAAACCGAAGATGAACTCATTGCCGCCTGCAAGCCGTTTTATATCAACGGTCTGACCCTGTTGGGAGGGGAGCCGTTCGAGCCGTCCAATCAACGCGCGCTGGTGCCGTTCCTGCACCGCTTTCGTGAGGAATGTCCCGACAAAACGGTTTGGGCGTTCAGCGGATTTACCTTGGATAAAGAGTTGACCGTCGACGGGTCGCATCCGAGGTGCGAGGTCACCGATGAAATGCTGTCGCTGGTCGATGTTCTGGTGGACGGGCGCTTTGTCCGCGCGCTCAAGGACATCTCTCTGCGGTTTCGTGGGTCCTCCAATCAGCGCGTGATTGACCTGAACAAAACAAGAGAAGCGGGAAAAATCGTTCTGTGGAACGACTGACGCAAAAAATCCGAAAAAAAGCCCCCGAACGGAGTCGAAATCCCGTTCGGGGGCTTGACCTTTTCCGACAAGTATGGTATAATACATTGTGGGAAATCTGATACGGACAAAAGGACAAATACTATGAAACTGGTCGTAAAAATCGGGACATCAACCCTGACGCATATCACAGGATGCCTCAATATCCGCAGGATTGAGGCGCTGGTCAAGGTGCTGTCGGACATTGCCAATGCGGGTCATGAGGTCATTCTCGTTTCTTCCGGAGCAATCGCTATGGGCGTCGGAAAACTCAATCTCGGAGCGCGACCGAAGGACATTGCGGGAAAGCAGGCGGCGGCGGCGGTCGGACAGTGCGAACTGATGTATGCCTATGACAAACTGTTTGCGGAATATAATCGCACCGTTGCGCAAATCCTGTTAACGGCAGACGATCTGAAGATTCCCGAGCGACACAGCAAGTTCGAAAATACGATGGAACAACTGCTTGCGTGGCAGGTTTTGCCGATTATCAACGAAAACGACACGGTTTCCACGGATGAGATCCGCATCGGGGACAACGATA
>CAKSUH010000342.1 GCA_934500855.1 uncultured Eubacteriales bacterium | reverse complement strand
CGCGGCAAACCGTTTCAGTATCCCGCGCTCGTATTCAATCCGCTCTTCCTCACGGCGCGTCATCCGTGCCGCAAGATGTCCGAGCGTTTTTTTCAGTTCCCTGCGATCGGGAACCGCCATTTCTGCCGCTCCCGAGGGAGTAGGCGCACGGCGATCCGCCACAAAGTCGCAGATTGTGAAATCGCTCTCGTGTCCGACCGCCGAAATCACGGGAACACGGCTGTCGGCAACCGTGCGCGCCAGATTCTCGTCGTTGAACGCCCACAGGTCCTCCGTCGAACCGCCGCCACGCCCGATGAGGATGACATCGGCAAGATCGTAGGCGTTGAAAAAGAGGATGCCGGTTGCCAGTTGCTCGGCTGCTCCCTCTCCCTGCACCTGTGCGGGATAAAGGATCATTTCGGCGCACGGGAACCGCCGCCCGAGGATCCTGCGGATGTCCTGCACCGCCGCGCCCGTCGGGGATGTGATAACCCCCACACGCTCCGGCATGGCGGGAAGCGGCTTTTTGCGCGCTTCATCGAACAGTCCTTCCGCGCTCAGCTTCCGTTTCAGTTGCTCAAACTGCATGGCAAGACTGCCCGCACCGTCCGGGATCAGCTCGTCCGCATAAATCTGATACTGTCCGCCTGCGGAATAAACGGTGACCCGACCGCCGACAATGACCCGCATTCCGTCGGTCGGTCTGAACGGGACCGTTGAAAAGCGCGAACGGAACATCACGCCCCGCAGCTGCGCGTCCGCGTCCTTAAGGGTAAAGTAGAAATGCCCCGAGCGCGGAACGGTGCAGTTCGACAGTTCCCCGCGCACGAACACGCCCGCAAGAATCGGGTCGCTGTCCAGTTTCATTCGCAGGTATTCGTTGAGCTGTGCAACCGTCAGCGGTTCCTTTGCGCTCATTGCCATGCGTCTGTTCCTCCCATTGTGCTCCGCCGCGTCAGCAGTGCCACGCCCGCGGCATTGTCCGCCGAAAAGTCGGGGGAGGCAAAATAGGTCTCCGCCCGTTTCGCAAGCACCGATTGCAGGTAGCGGTTGCTCATCACGCCGCCCGCATAAACAATCGGGATGCCCGAATATTTCGCGTCCAGTGCGGCGGTCAGTCCAACCAGCGTTTTCGCACAGAAGCGCAGGACATACGCCGAGACCAGTGCCCGGTCCCCCGTTTCCTCCCACAGTTTCCGCGCCTGATTTTCCAGTCCCGAGAAGTGGCACCATCCGTCCTCTTTTACACACACGCGAGGTGCGGGAACGCGCCCTTCATAGGTGGCGGCGGTGGCTTCCAGTTCTTTTCCGCAAGGAAAGCCCATGCCCATCATCACGCCCGCGCGGTCGATTGCCTGTCCCGCGTGCAGATCGCGTGAGCCGCCGACAATTTCCGCGTCGAAGCCGTCCGCGCGAGGACGGACCAGCAGAACCTCGGTGGTTCCGCCCGAGACATGGAACGCCGCAAACGCTTCCGCCGACAGCAGCTTCTCCGCGTCCGCCGAGTGGAGCGCCGCCATGATATGCCCCTCCTGATGGGCAAACCGCAGGACAGGCACATCGATCGCCGCCGCAAACGCTTCCGCCGCCATGATGCCCGAAAGGAAGCAGGGCATATAAGATCCCTCGGCACGGCGGGGACTGACCGAACAACCAACCGCCCGCACAACGCGTCCACGCACCGTCT
>CAKSUH010000341.1 GCA_934500855.1 uncultured Eubacteriales bacterium | reverse complement strand
CCCCCATTGTGGTTCCCTCAATCAGCATCTGCACGAGATGCTCCTGCGTGGAATCCCTGAGCGTGTTCATCAGAATGCCCCATTTTGCGCCCAGTTTCGCCGCCGCGTTTTCCTCCTCCGGCTTGACCCCCGCTTCGGCACGCTGTTTCGCCGCACGGGAGTAAAACGCGGAATAAGCGCTGATCTGAACCGTCAGCATGCTTTTGAGCCGCTCCTCCGTCACCTTCGGCATCAGGTCGATGATAGACTCCTCCGCCATCCGCACATTGCGGTAAACTTCGGACAACAGCGCCGACGCGTCGCGCACCTTTACGCTTCCTGCCATGTCAAAAATCACTCCTTTCACCCAATACAGGCACTCTGTAGAATGCCCGCAAACCGCAACGATATGCGCAGACTTGACAAACGCGCGAAAAAGCGGTATAATAAAGCGGCAGAAAAAATGTACAAACCAATCGGAGGAAACCGAACCCATGAACGAGCAAAACGAGCTTTCGGCACTGCGCGAGGAAACGGTCGCGTCGCGCCTGATTTTTGACGGTCGCGTGGTGCATCTGTATGTCGACCGCGTCCGCCTGCCGGACGGCAATGAGGCGGAGCGTGAATATATGCGGCACATCGGCGCGGTCTGCGTCCTGCCGCTGGATCGGAACGGAACCGTGCGTTGCGTCCGCCAGTATCGCTATCCCCACGCCGAGATCCTGACCGAAATTCCTGCCGGAAAACTCGACAGCAAAACCGAGGACCGCGCCGAAGCGGCGCTCCGTGAACTGCGCGAGGAAACCGGCTACACCTGCGGAAAGCTGACCTTCCTCGGTAACATCTACACCTCTCCCGCGATTCTGGACGAGGTCATCGGTCTGTACCTTGCCGAGGATCTGACCCCCGGAGAAACGCATTTTGACGAGGACGAGTTTCTCGCGCCCGCAGACATTCCGCTTGCCGTTCTGGTTGACGAGGTGATGGCGGGGCGGATTCCCGACGCCAAGACCCAGCTTGCGGTCATGCGGGTTGCGGAGCTTCTCCGCCGCAGAAAGGATGGTCTTGCATGATCCGGCGCAAATTCGGAATGATAACCGTCCGGACAAGGCGGGTCGGGATTCAAATCCCGCTGTTTCCCGATTTTGACGGAGCGGAGGATGCGGAGGACGCGGACGACGGGGACGGTTGCGGGGAGGACTACGGCGACTGCGAAGCGGAGCTGACGGATGCCGCGGGCGGCGAAGGAGACGACGCCGAAGAAATGGACCTTGTAACGGAAGGCAAGCTGGTTGTAACGGGAGAACGCGCGGAACTGGTCTGGCAGGAAAGCGACCTGACCGGAATGGAGGGCGCAACGACAAAGGTCGGATTTGCGCTCGATTCGCCCGCGCTGGTTTCGATGCTCCGAGGCGGAAGCGTCAATACGGCGCTGATTTTCGAAGCGGGACGGCGGCACATCTGCATTTACAACACGCCGCTCTCCTCTTTTGAAGTCTGCGTGCAGGCGCTCCGAGTCGAGAACCGTCTCCTTTCCGACAACATGCTTCTTCTTGATTACCTCATCGAAATCCGCGGCAACCGAACCGAGCGCTGCCGGATGGAGATTGCGTTTTCGGAGGCATGAGAAAAGCCCCGGGCAGGAACTCCGCCGCCCGGAAACAGCGGGAAAAGACCGTGCGGCAACGGCAAAGGAGCGGCGTTAAGGCAACACCGCGCAATTCCGATGGTGCGAATCACAACTTGCAGAGTCGAATTTTTCGTCAGACGATACAAAAA
>CAKSUH010000340.1 GCA_934500855.1 uncultured Eubacteriales bacterium | reverse complement strand
GCGTTACCGTCACCGTCCCGCTCTCCGAGGAGCACCTGTGGGATGTCGGCGTCGGCAACCTTTACGATGTCGAATACATCCTTGCGCGCGGCGGAAAGACCGTTGACCGCGTAACAAGCTATTTCGGTCTGCGCAGCGTTGCACTGGTCGGCAGAACCTTCCGCGTCAACGGGCGGGTCGTGTTCGGGCGCTGGGTGCTGGATCAGGGCTTCTACCCCGACGGCATCTACACTGCGCCGACCGATGAAGATCTCAAAAACGACATCCTCAAATCCATGGAGCTCGGCTTCAACGGCGCGAGACTGCACGAAAAGGTCTTTGAGCCGCGCTTCCTCCTGTGGGCGGACCGTCTCGGCTACCTCTGTTGGGGCGAGCAGGCAAACTGGAGTCTGGATATCACCGAGGCGGGCGCGATTGCAAACTTCCTGCCCGAGTGGCTTGAGGCGGTGGAGCGCGACCGGAACCACCCGTCCGTTATCGGCTGGTGCCCGTTCAACGAGACATGGGACTTCCGCGGCAGACGGCAGGCGGACAGCGTGCTTGCGCAGGTTTACCGCGTGACGAAGGCGTTGGACGCAACCCGTCCCGTAATCGACACGAGCGGAAACTTCCATGTGGAGACCGATATTTTCGATGTCCATGACTACGAACAGGACCCCGCGAAATTCGTTACCTACTATGCGCAGATCGATGCGGGCATCGTCAAGGATCAGTGCGAACGCAGTGCCGACCGTTCCCGGAGTGGCAGGCAGCATTATGACGGCAAGTCGCCCGTGTTCGTCAGCGAATACGGCGGCATCCGCTGGACAACCGAGGACGGTTGGGGCTACGGCAAGGGACCCGAGACGGAGGAGGAATTCCTTGCCCGCTACAAAGGGCTGACCGACGCCCTGCTTGACAACGCGGATATCATGGGATTCTGTTACACCCAGCTGTACGATGTGGAGCAGGAGCAGAACGGGCTGATGACCTACGGGCGGGAATTCAAGTTTGACCCCGCCGTGATCCGCGCAATCAACACGCGTGCGGCGGCAATCGAAAAGAAGTACAACCGATAAACGGGGAGAGGTATGAAACGGAACGGTGCGGTGCGGAGCGTGCTTGCGTGCGCGGCGGCTTTTGCAAGAATTCTGATTACGGTGGCGGCTGTTGTGCTTTGCGCGGTCGGCATTTACATCCACACGGTCTATCCGGCGGAAAAGCTGGACGAGCTGTGGTTCTATCTGACCGGCAGTACGGGCGCGGGGACTGCTGCCGTGTGGCAGGCGTTCGGCGTTCTGGTCGGTCCCTGCCTTGCGGTGATCGCGCTGTTGCTGATTCCGCAGTACATCTTTTCGCGGCATCCGTTGGAGCGAAAGCGCGTATCGCGCAGGACGGGAAAGGCACGCACGGTGCGTCTGCTTCCCCTGCGGCACAGGTGGCTTTTCACTGCGGTCAGCGCGCTGATTCTTGCCGGAATCGGGCTTGGGCAGGTGGGCGCGTTCGGCTATCTGCGGTCGCGGTTTACCGAGTCGGAATTCTTCGAATCCGAGTATGTCAGTCCCAAAACGGCGGGGCGGGTCACGGCGCCCGAGGAGAAGCGGAACCTGCTGTTCATCGAACTGGAATCGTTTGAAACCTCGCTGTTCTCGCGGGAGCACGGCGGGCTTTGGGACGAGGAGCTGATTCCCGAGCTTTACGCGCTGCTCTCGGATCCCGACGCAGTTTATTTTGCCTCGGACGGGAATACGCACGGAACGCTCAACGCTTACGGCACGACATGGACG
>CAKSUH010000339.1 GCA_934500855.1 uncultured Eubacteriales bacterium | reverse complement strand
GGAAGCCTTGCCGACTCTGTCGCGCAGATAGTACAGCTTCGCGCGTCTGATCTTACCGACGCGGATAATATCCACCTTCTCCACATTCGGAGAATGAATCGGGAAGGTCTTTTCAACGCCGACACCGTAGGAAACTCTGCGAACCGTAAAGGTTTCGGAGATTCCGCCGCCGTGCTTGGCGATAACGGTTCCCTCAAACATCTGGATTCTTTCGCGGTTGCCCTCTTTGATCTTGTTGTGAACACGCACGGTGTCACCGACGCGGACCAGCGGGACTTCTTTCTTCAATTGCTCGTTTGTAAAAGCCTCAATGAGATTCATTTGAGTCCTCCTGTAATACCGGATGTTCATGCGAGCCTGCAGCGGACCACCCTAAAATTCTGCGCCTTGGGCGCAACATGAGTATTATAGCATACTTTTTCCTTTTTTGCAAGAGGTTTTGCGAAAAAAGTTTCAATTCTTTTCCGCGGTCCCCCGCCGATGCCCGAGAAGCGCCCGCGCCCCCGAAGCGAGTGCGGGAAAATTGATTCCCGCCAGCACAAGGAACAGCCCGAGCGTCACATATACCGACCACCCCTCCCCTGCGGTCATCGCCGCCGCGGCAGAGAGAAGAAGCGCAAGACTGCCGATCTGTCTCGGCAGATACATCCGGAAGTGCAACAGGCGCGGCGCGTCAACCGACCGCAGCACCCAGACCGCCGCATACCCGATCAGCGTGGCGATTGCCGCGCCGAGCGCGCCGCCGAATCTCCCCTCTCTCGGAATGAGAAGCAGGTTGAGCAGTAAATTCAGCACCGTCCCCGTCATGGCGGTCAGGAACGAGTGCATACTCTTTTTGCGCACCATATAAACGCTCGCAAGAAACGACACCACGGATTCCAATGCCGCCGCGCACAGCAGGGTCGGCATATAACGCCACGCTTCGCGGTACGCCGAATTGAGCAGCAGGCGGCAAAGCCACGGCGAGAGCAGGATCAGTCCTCCGCTCCCGATGAAGATCACCGAGAGGAACCCGCGGAACACCTGCGAATAGAACCGGCTGCATTCCTCTCCGTCGGTCGACTGCACCACGGCGGAAAACTGCCACGCCTGCATGAAGATGCCCGACACCAGATTGACGATGGTCGGAATCTTATACGCCGCCGAATAAACGCCGTTGACCGCCTCGCCGCAGAACCAGCTGACAAGATACCGATCGGAAAGGTCAGTAATCAGCCAGCAGATCGTAGTCGGCACCATCGGCAGACTGAAGCGGAACAGCTCCCGCATGGCGGCTCCGCTCACACGCGAGAGACGGAACACCCTCCACAGTCTGACGCGCACGACAAGAAACGCCGCAGTCAGCAGGTTCCCCACCACGGTGGAGAGCACATACCCCGTCACGCCGAGGTCAAACGCCATCAGGAACAGAATATTGAAGCCGACCGTCAGCAGAGTGTTGAGAATCCCCTGCGCGGCAAACAGCCGCGTGCGGTCGATTGCGCGGACATACTGCGCGCAGACCGCCTGCACATCCGCCGCCAGCACATACAGCACCACAAGAAGAATCTCGGTCCTCCATGCCGCGCCGATGAAAAACGCCGCCGCGCCGAGCAGAACCGTAACGCCCAGTCCCCCGCCGAGCAGAACCATGCCCGAGGAGAACACGCCCTCCCGGTCGGTCCCCTTTTCCGCCGCAAAGCGGAAAATCCCGCTTGTGATGCCCACGCAGGCAAACGGCATGATGAGGTTTGCCGTGCCGGTAATCAGCTCCGCCGTGCCGTACTGCGAG
>CAKSUH010000338.1 GCA_934500855.1 uncultured Eubacteriales bacterium | reverse complement strand
GTATTTTCATCATAAATATTCTGCCCTGCGCAAAAGATGTCCGCTCCGCCGTCCTCTTCCGGGCGCTCCGCTTCCAGCACATAGGCATTGTTGCCGTAAACCGTGCGGAATTTGTGCGGGGTGTTCATGTCGAAGAGGAACACTCCGTTGGGGTCGAGATAGTTATGAACGGTCCGAAAGCAGGCGGCAAGATCGCCGTCGTGCAACAGGTAATTCAGACTGTCCAGACAACAGACCACAGCGCCGACCGTTCCGTACAGCTCAAAGGACCGCATATCCTGCTCCAGAAACAAAATATTCGTTCCTTCCGGCTTTGCGGCATAGGCGCGGGAGAGCATATCCGCACTGCCGTCGATTCCGATCATGTCGTAACCGCGCCGCGAAAGCTCCAGCGTCATGCTTCCCGTTCCGCAGGCAAGGTCCAGCACCAACTCGGGGCGGGAGGGGAGATAGCGGCGGAAGCATTGTTCGATAAAATCCGCCCACGCGGCGTAGTCGATTTCCCGATTGAGCAGGTCATAAACGCCCGCGAGTGCGCGGTAGCCTTCACAGCCGCTCATGAATCGGTAGCCAAGCGATGCTTTTCGCGGCGCTCGGCTTGGTCGAGCCGCTCAAGGACCGTCAGATAACCGTCACTGCCGTACTTGAGACAGCGGTTGACGCGGCTGATGGTTGCGGTGGAAAGCCCGGTTTTTGCGGCAATTTCGGAATAGATGCAGTTATCGGAGAGCATCTTTGCTGCCTGAAGTCTGCGGGACATTTCGGTCAGTTCCGAAACGGTACATAAATCCTCAAAAAAAGAAAGACATTCTTCGGGGGTTTGAAGCGTGAGAACCCCGCGTATCAGATATTCGGTGTTCTTGTCCGGCTTGCGGTTTGGCATGACGGTGTTCCTTTCTTCCGTGCTGTATTCTCTTATATCCGTTACCTAATATCATACCATAAAACCGAGGAAAAGTAAAGGGGAAAATGAAAAAGATTTGCCGTATTTTTTTTGCCGTTTCGGACGGGAAAGGGGGATGAAAATTGCAAAAAAAGGGGAAAAGGTCTTGACAAATCGCTGTCGGTAAGGTATAATATTAGTAAATAGGCAAGGAGGGCATTCTTTTATGAGCAAAATTACAGAGCTTTTACACACCGGCGTGGGCGATCTGCTCATTAAGGTCAACAACCGTTTTGATTGGCTCGCCGAAAAGACCGGATGGAACACCACTGTTTATTATATTGTGGCGATCGCGGTTGCCGTTGTAATCGGATTGTGGGCAATGCGCCTGATTAAACCCCTTTGTGCGCTTGCAATCGGCGGAGTCGGGTATCTTGCGGGTACGGAAATTTACCGCCTTTTGGTTTCCAACATCGGATTTATGGAAAAGTGGGCTGACTGGGGAAAGTACATCCTCGGCGGTGTCCTTGCGATTATTCTTGCCGTTCTCGGTTGGAAAAAATGTCTGCACGCCGTTCTCGTGCTTTATGCGGTGGCGGGTTACTATTTTGCTTCCTACTATTTCGCCAACAATGTGTTGGTCGGAATCGCGGGCGCTTTGCTCCTGACGCTGCTTGCGGCATTCGTTGTCCGTTTTGCCTTCATTCTGGCGGCAAGCGCGGGTAGCGCATACCTCTTTGTGCTGGCGCTCGGCAAGCTGCTTCCCAAGGTGAGCTTTCTGCAACTTGCGGGAGCGGACCGGACGATTCCGCTCTGCGTGTTCGGTACCGTTGCCATCGTGCTGTTCCTGATTCAGTGCGAGACAACCAGAAGCTACGAGTTGGAATAAAC
>CAKSUH010000337.1 GCA_934500855.1 uncultured Eubacteriales bacterium | reverse complement strand
GTGCAACATCGATCGAAATTTCGATGAAGTTCAGCACATAGAAGAAGAAGCTCAGATAGAACAGGAAACCCGATCCGCCTCCTACGGTCTGAATAATCTTTCTTGCAATGCCGCAGGCATAACCGATCAGCAGAAACACCTCAAAGAACAGACTCTTTCCTTTTGCGGTGCGGGAGACAATGGATTTGCGGATAGAAATCGGCCACGACAGACCGAAACAGAATATTGTCAATGCTTCCAGTAAATCGACCATTTTGTTTCACAGCTTTCTTAATTGAATTTTCTGCGATAATCCGGCAACAGCTTCGGGGAAACGGCATCGGTTTTAATGCCTGCCTCTTCCCTTTCCTTGTCGAATTTCGCAATGTGGTCAAGCGTCAGCTTGCCGACTTTGACATTCTTCGCCTGCTCTGCCGCATGCTGTCCGGCGCTTCTGCCGAACACGATGATATCAAGCAGAGAGTTGCCCATCAGTCGGTTCCGTCCGTGGATACCTCCGACCGCCTCTCCCGCAACATAGAGATTCTCCACATTCGGGGTCATGCCATCCACATTGATATCCAGACCGCCGTTCTGATAGTGCAGAGTCGGATAGACGAGGATCGGCTCTTTACGGATATCGATTCCGTAGCTTGCAAACATCCGCATCATAGCGGGAATGCGGCGCTCGATGGTCCCCTCCCCTCCGATTTTCTCAATCATCGGGGTATCCAGCCAGACCGCCTGCCCGTTTCCGGTGTCAACGCCTTCGGCATGATCCGAGCATTCGCGGATGATGGATGCAGCCGCGACATCACGGGTCTCCAGCGGGTGCATGAACACCTTACCGTCGCGGTTAATCAGCTTTGCTCCGAGCGAACGGACCTTTTCGGTGACCAGTGCGCCGAAGATCTGCTGCGGGTAAGCTGCGCCGGTCGGGTGATACTGGAGCGTATCGGCATAGAGCAACTTTGCGCCTACGCGGTAGCCGAGCACCAGACCGTCTGCCGTTGCGCCGTAGTGGTTGGAAGTCGGGAAGCCCTGATAGTGCATCCGTCCCGCGCCGCCCGTGGCGATAATGACCGTTTTGGCGCGTGCGACCATCAGCTCCTTGGTCTCCATGTTCATCAGGACTGCGCCCGCCGCATGACCGTTTTCATCCAGAATCAGTTCCACAGCCGAGGTGAAGTCCACAACGGGAATCCCGCGGTTCAGCACTTCATCGCGCAGGGTCCGCATAATCTCGGCTCCGGAATAGTCCTTTGCCGCGTGCATCCGCTTGCGCGAAGTTCCGCCGCCGTGCGTGGTAATCATCGTGCCGTCGGGGGCTTTGTCGAACTCCACGCCGAGGTTGGAAAGCCACTGAATTGCCTCGGGCGCTTCGCATACCAGCTTGGCAAGCAGATCGCGCTTTGCGGCATAGTGACCGCCGCCGAATGCGTCCACAAAGTGGATTGCGGGCGAATCGTTCGGCTTGTCCGCCGCCTGAATGCCGCCCTCCGCCATCATGGTGTTTGCGTCGCCGATGCGGAGCTTGGTTACGATCATTGCCTTTGCCCCTGCGTTGTCGGCTTCGATTGCCGCAGACGCGCCGGCTCCGCCTCCGCCGATGATGAGGACATCCACATCATAGCGGACATCGTTCAGATCCACATCGCTCGCCTTGATGCGGCTGTGTGCCTCCAGCATCTCGCACAGTTCGTGCGGGACAGCCTCTCCTTTGTTGGGACCGATTTCAAGCGTTGCGAATTCGCTCTTGTTGTAGTCGGGATGGTAAGCCGCCAGAAGTGCGTCCTTCTCA
>CAKSUH010000336.1 GCA_934500855.1 uncultured Eubacteriales bacterium | reverse complement strand
ATGCCCGTTCATGCCGGAATTCAGAGAGCGCTCCACATCGTCCGAATAAGCGTTCGCCGTCATCGCAACAATCGGAATGGTCTTGGCGTCGGGATGACCGGACGCACGAATGACCTGCGTAGCCAAAAGTCCGTCCATAACCGGCATCATCAGGTCCATCAGAATCAGGTCCAACTCACCCGGCTTGGAAGCCATGAAGCGATCCACCGCTTCCCTGCCGTTTTCCGCACGCAAAACGGTCGCGCCGGAACGCTCCAGGATAAACTGCGCAATCTCCATGTTCAGATCATTGTCCTCTGCAATCAGGATTTTTGCGCCGCGCAACAGGCTGTCTCCGTCCTCGCGCAGAACCTGAATCGCGCGCTCCTGCCGCGGCTCTGCGGCTTCGGGATCTATCCGGTAAGAGAGCTTCACCGTAAAGATTGTTCCGATTCCCTGACGGCTATCAACATCAATTGTACCGCCCTGACGCTCCACCAGCTTTTTCACAATGGCAAGCCCAAGCCCCGTTCCGCAATAAGAGGACTTGAAAGAGCGGTCCTCCTGCGCAAACGGCTCGTACATATGCCGCATGAAATCCGCGCTCATGCCGATTCCCGTATCGGCACAGGTAAAGGCAAATACCGCGTTTTCGCCGTCCGAGCTTTCCTCCCGGCATTTTACGCTGACCGTTCCGCCCGTTCGGTTGTATTTGATCGCGTTTCCGATCAGATTCAGACAGATGCGGCGGAAGCAGACGGCACTGCCGATCAGATAAGGATGAGAGATTTCTTCGGTCTGCGAGACCAGATCCTCCCCTTTTTCTCTTGCCTGCTGTTTCATCATGGTGCAGATTTCGTCAAAAACACGGTCAATGCGGAACTTCTCGTCTTTCCACAGCACATCGCCCTGCTCCAGCTTGCTCATGTCAAGCACATCCGTCACAAGTTCCAGCAGATACCGTGACGCTTCCCGCATTTTGTCGTAGCATTCCATGCGCTTTTCGGTGTTGTCATCGTAGTATTCCGCCATATCCAGCATTCCGAGAATTCCGTTGACGGGCGTGCGGATATCATGGCTCATGCGGCGCAGGAAGTCGGTTTTCGCTTCGTTTGCACGAATGGCGTCATTTGCCAGACGGTTCAGCTCGGCATGATAGCGCTCCGCATTCCGCATTTCCCCGATTCTGCGGCGGCTTTCCACATGAAACCACATCCACAGAACCACGCCCGCAAGAGCCGCAAACAGAACCGCCGAATAAGAAATCATCATCGACCGTGTGGTGAACATCTTTTTTGCGGGATAGAACAGATAAACGCAATAGTGTTTGCTTCTGTCGCTCATCGCATAGTAGGTTGTGCCGCCGATCTTGACCTTTTGAAGGGAATTGTCCGAATTTTTCGCATTCTGTACCTGTCGGATCGGTTCGGCTGCAGAAGCATCCAAGCCAATCAGAGATTCGTCATTGCTTCCGATTACTTTATTATCATATGTAATCGCAATCATGCCGCCGTCTATAAAAGCATACCCCGAAAGCAGTGTGCGGACCGACAGTTCGGTCCCCTGTACGGCTTCGGCATCCTGTTGCACATAGCACAGAATCAGCCCGCGCTTATCCAGCCGACTGACAACCGAAAAATCGTAACAGTAACCGTCATCGTGATAGAACCGCTCCGAGTATACCTTCCCGGGACATCCCGAGACGGAGGCGGATCTTTCAATGACATCCTTCCAGATATCGGACAGCGATCTCTCCAAGGTGTAAAAGCGGATTCCGTCCTTGTTTCCGTCCTCGGTCAGGATAATGCCC
>CAKSUH010000335.1 GCA_934500855.1 uncultured Eubacteriales bacterium | reverse complement strand
GGCTTGGGGCAACGCCCCAAGGTCTTAAAAAAGGAGTATACACATGTCAACCACACACATCAACGCCCCCGAGACAGCGAAAAGCGGCAGAGATAAGATCGACTGGGTGCGGTCTTATATGCCCATCCTGAACGCCGTCGAAAAGGAGTTTCGGGAGACGAAGCCGTTCGACGGCATGAAAATCGCAATGTCCATCCATTTGGAAGCCAAAACAGCCTACCTTGCCGAAGTCCTCATGGCAGGCGGCGCAAAGGTGCAGGTCACGGGATGCAATCCCCTCTCCACGCAGGACGATGTTGCGGCGGCACTGGCGGCGGAGGGCTTTATTGTCAACGCCCACCACGGCGCAAGCGATGAGCAGTACCGGGAGGACCTCATCCGCACGCTTGACTTCCACCCGGACCTTCTGATCGACGACGGAGGCGACCTCATTTCCCTCCTCCACGGCGCGTGCAGGGAGTACGGCGACCGCCTCATCGGGGGATGCGAAGAGACGACAACCGGCATTCATCGCCTGCTGGCGCGCGAACGCGCAGGGCTTCTCGATTACCCCATGATGGATGTCAATGACGCCGACTGCAAGCATCTCTTCGACAACCGTTACGGCACGGGGCAATCCACGCTGGACGGTATCATGAACGCAACAAACCTGATCATTGCGGGCAAAACCGTTGTGGTTGCGGGCTACGGATGGTGCGGCAAGGGCTTCGCCATGCGTGCAAAAGGCATGGGAGCCGTGGTTGTTGTCACCGAAATCGACCCCATCAAGGCGCTGGAAGCGACCATGGACGGGTTTGCCGTGCTTCCTATGTGTGAGGCGGCGAAATGCGGCGACCTCTTCGTCACGCTCACAGGCTGTCGGGATGTCCTCACGCGGGCGCATTTCGAGGTCATGAAGGACGGCGCACTGCTGGCAAACAGCGGACATTTTGATGTGGAGATCAACAAAGAGGACCTTGAGGCGCTTGCAACCGAAGTTTGGGAACGGAAACCGAACATTCGCGGCTACCGCATGGCGGACGGCAGGGTGCTGAACCTGTTGGCGGACGGCAGACTGGTCAATCTTGCCGCAGGAAACGGGCATCCCGCCGAAATCATGGATATGTCCTTCGGAATTCAGGCAAAAAGCCTGGAATACCTCGCAAAAACACGCGGAACACTTGAAAAAAAGGTCTATGCCGTCCCCGCAGAGATCGACAGAGAGGTCGCAACCATCAAACTGGCGGCGGAATCCGTGCAGATCGACGCACTGACTGAGGAACAGACCGCTTACCTGAATCAGATAGAATAAGAATCAGACTAATTTTATGAAAGAAACAGATCGTCCGGAATCTCCGGAACTCGAAACACAGCTCGCGGTCATCGGAGCAGGGCACGCGGGAATCGAAGCGGCTCTCGCGGCGGCACGCATGGGCGTTGATACCGTTCTCTTTACGCTCTCTCTTGACGCCGTTGCCAATATGCCCTGCAATCCCTCCATCGGGGGAACCGCAAAAGGTCATCTTGTCTATGAAATTGACGCGCTCGGGGGAGAGATGGGGCGCGCCGCAGACCTCGTTACGCTGCAATCCCGCACACTGAACACGGGAAAAGGCGCGGCAGTGCAGTCCAAGCGCGTACAGGCAGACCGCAAAAAGTATCAGCGCCTGATGAAGCATACGCTGGAAACCACACCGAATCTGCGACTTGTACAGGCGGAAATCGTTTCCGTCCGAACCGAATCCGACGAAAAGGGCAGAAAGCGCATTACAGGACTTGAAACCCGCCTCGGCGAAGTCTGGACCTGCCGCGCGGCGGTCATTGCCACCGGAACC
>CAKSUH010000334.1 GCA_934500855.1 uncultured Eubacteriales bacterium | reverse complement strand
CAACCGTCCCGAACAGCGCAAGGAAGCAATAAAGCGTATGTTTTGCCTGTTGACCGAGCATCGGTGCAACAAGGCAGATATACAGCGGCAGGGAGCAGAACTGAAACGGAAAGACCGTATAATCATAAGCACCGTTCCCGTTCAGGCAATTGTAATCAATCTGTTTATACCACTCCAGCAAAAGGAATAGCACACCGAACGCAAACACCAGGCGGTCGGTCATGCGGCTGTCGGCATACCGCCAAGCAAGAATTCCTGCCGCAACCGCCGCCGCAACGCAGATTCCGAGGCAGACAAAATGGAATGCGCCGAATGCCTCGATCGGCTGTGCGGATACAATCGCCCCCCGCCGAAGCAGACGGAGAAATCCGCAGTCGGGATTATGCCGCAGGACCGCGAACGAAGAGACGGCACCCGACACAAGAAGCAAAACGGTAATCAACCGTATCCTCCGAATTCCCGCCATGCGCCTTCCCTCCGTTCAGAAAATGCCCTTACTTCAATTCGACAACCGTAACGCCGCCGTCCCCTTCTCCGTACTGTCCGATGCGGAATTCTTTCACGCGCTTGTCTTTTTTCAGATGTTGCCAGATGGCGTTTTTCAGCGCGCCCGTTCCCTTTCCGTGAATTAAGCGGACTTTGGAAAAGCCCGCAACAATCGCTTCGTCGAGGTATTTGTCAACTTCCTGCCAGCCCTCGTCGCCCATCAGCCCGCGCAGATCAATCTCATCGCGGAAATCGCGGCTGACCTCCACGCGGTAGCCGGCGGCAGGCGCTTTCTTGCCGTCGCGGATAACCTGCGCCTCGTCCTCCGCCAACTCCAGATTATCAAGCGGGGTTCGCGTTTTGAGAATTCCCGCCTGTACCAGCACATTTCCGCTTTTATCCGGGAGTTCCAGCACCACGCCTTCGCTTCCGACATTGACCAGATACACGCGGTCCCCCTTGCGGAGCGGGCGCGGCAGGACATACTTTTCGTCCTTCCTGCGCTCCTCGATTGGGTTTACACGGTCCGAGTTTTTCCGCAATTCCGCGCGGATCGCTCGGCGGGCTTCGTCAAGATCTTCCCGCAGGCGGTTCTTTTCCTGCGCCTTTTTTGCTTTTTCAAGCTGTGCAAAAATGAAATCGCTCGAGGCTTTTGCACTGTCAAGCATCTGCTGTGCTTTGCGTTGCTTCTGCTCGATCTCGCGATTTGCGTCATTCCGCATCCGTGCCAGTTCCGATTCGGTTTCGGCGCGCTTGCGCTCGTATTCGCGCCGCAGACGCTCCGCTTCGGCACGGTTACGGTCGGCTTCCAGTCTTGAAGCCTCCAGTTGCCCGATGACCTCTTCAAACTGCTTGTGGTCGGTTCCGACATGCTGTTTTGCCAGTTCGATGATCTCATGCGGCAGTCCGAGTTTCTCGGAAATTGCGAACGCGTTGGATTTTCCGGGTGTTCCGATGATCAGCCGATAGGTCGGCTTGAGCGTGGTCACATCAAATTCACAGGAAGCGTTCAGCACGCCTTCGGTGTGGAGCGCATAGGTTTTCAGTTCGGTATAGTGCGTGGTTGCCACACACATCGCGCCGGCTTTGCGCACCGACTCGATGACCGCAACCGCCAATGCCGCGCCCTCCACAGGGTCGGTTCCCGCGCCCAGCTCGTCAAACAGACAGAGCGAGCGATTGTCCACCTGCTTCATGATGGACACGATGTTGACCATATGCGAGGAGAATGTGGACAGCGATTGCTCGATGCTCTGTTCATCCCCGATGTCTACCAAAATATTGCGGAACACGCGCACCGAGGAATCCGCCTCGGCGGGGATATGCAGTCC
>CAKSUH010000333.1 GCA_934500855.1 uncultured Eubacteriales bacterium | reverse complement strand
GTCCCAGACGGTCGCTCATACCGTACCGCGTAACCATGTTCCGCGCCACCTGCGTTGCCTTCTGAATATCGCTCGAAGCGCCCGTGGAGATATCGTCCAGAATCAGTTCCTCGGCAATCCGTCCGCCGAGGCTGATGCGGATATCGTCGATCATCTCGCCCTTTGTGGAGCCGAGCTGATCCTCCAACGGCACGCGGATCGTCACGCCGCCCGCTCTGCCCGCAGGGATAATGGTAATGTGCTTGACGGGGTCGGTGTGCTTGCAGTAGTAGGTGACCACCGCGTGACCCGCCTCGTGATACGCAACCAGTTTGTTGTCCTTTTCGGTCCGCACGCTGGACTTCTTCTGCGGTCCCAGCAGGACTTTCATATAGGATTCCTCGATGTCGTCCATGCCGATGAGCGACTTGCCCTTCTTCGCGGCATGAAGTGCCGCCTCGTTGAGCAGGTTTGCAAGATCCGCTCCCGTAAAGCCGACCGTGGACTGCGCAATCTTGTGGAAATCCACGCCCGCTTCCAGCGGTTTATTGCGCGCGTGAACCTTGAGAATCTCTTCTCTGCCCTTGATGTCGGGATAGTTGACCGTAACCTGACGGTCAAAGCGCCCGGGACGGAGCAGTGCGGGGTCGAGAATATCGGGACGGTTTGTCGCCGCCATCACGATGATGCCGTCATGCGAACCGAAGCCGTCCATCTCCACCAGCAACTGGTTGAGGGTCTGCTCTCTTTCGTCGTGACCGCCGCCCAGACCCGCGCCTCTGTGCCGTCCAACCGCGTCAATTTCATCAATGAAGATGATTGCCGCAGGCGACTTGCGCGCGGTATCGAACAGGTCGCGCACACGCGACGCACCGACGCCGACATACATTTCCACAAAGTCCGAGCCGGAAATGGAGTAGAACGGAACGCCCGCCTCTCCCGCAA
This sequence comes from uncultured Eubacteriales bacterium, assembly GCA_934500855.1. GTDB lineage: Bacteria > Bacillota > Clostridia > Oscillospirales > CAG-272 > UMGS1865. Next base: position 896 of record CAKSUH010000333.1, on the reverse strand, counting down.
CCGCCTTTGCAAGCAGGGTCTTACCCGTACCGGGAGGGCCTACAAGCAGTACGCCGTGCGGAATGCGCGCGCCGAGTTTGGTGAACTTCTGCGGGTCCTTGAGGAACTCCACAACCTCCACCAGCTCTTCCTTCTCCTCATCCGCGCCCGCCACATCGCGGAACAGGACCTTCTGCCCGTTCTGCGCGGGAGTCTTGACCTTTGCTCTGCCGAACGAATTGAACTTTCCGCCGCCCTTGCCGTTCATCTGGTTTGCCGAAATGACCCACAGCACGATCATAAAGATCACGATCAGAATCATCGGCAGGAACGAGAGCCATGCGGGAACCTCGGTGGCAGGCGTGAGATCGTAGCTTTCGATTTTGCCCGTTTTGACCAGCTCTTCCACCTCGGTAGACAGGTTCTTATAGAAGAAATTCAGCGTTTTATCGTCAAATTTGTAGGTCAGCGACGCTTTGTTCGCGTCCGCAAACACAATGACAAGCTGATTCTTCGCGTTCAGGGTGATGCTTTTGATTTTGTCCGCCTCGGTTGCATCCTCCCTGCCCGCGTTATAGATTGCCTCGATGACATCATCGTAGGTTGCCTTCTTCGCGCTTGTTCCGCGCGAGGTCAGCGCACTGACCGCCAGAACAATCAGCAGAATCGCAACCCCGTAGTAAATCAGTTGGCGGATAATACTGCGTTGCTTCATGAAATCCTCAAATCCTCCGTTCGCTTCTGCGTTATTTCTCGTACACCGACGGCTTCAGCACGCCGACATACGGCAGATTGCGGTATTTCTCGTCATAGTCCAGACCGTACCCGACCACAAAGACATCCGGCACGACCTTTCCGACATAATCGGCATTGAAATCGACCTGCCGCCGTTCGGGTTTGTCAAGCAGCGTACAGCA
>CAKSUH010000332.1 GCA_934500855.1 uncultured Eubacteriales bacterium | reverse complement strand
GTCAATCAGCGAGGCTTCGTATGCTTTCACCGTTGCGCCGAGTTCCCGATAGGAACCGCTCGGAAATTCACAGTACAAAACATATTCCGCCATCCCGTAATAGTAGCTCCGCAGGGCGGAATAGCCGGGGCATCCGAAGGTGACCGTTTTCATCGTTTCCGATGCCCGATCAAGCAGAGCGTCAATCCTGCCAAAGGTCCCGTTTGCCGTCAGCGCGCGACAGATGAGCGCCACCGTGATATTCCCGTCCCGAAGCAGGACCGAAAGGGGCTGTGCCTCCAGCTTCCGTTCCTCCAGAACGGCAGCCGCCGCGTCTTTAACCGTTTGGCTGTCCAGTCCCGTCACCATGCAGAACGCGGTCAGACATTCGGTTTCATCGTCATACTCCGTTGCCTCGGTTTCGGAAAAGCTGTACCCGTTTACAAGCGCACACGCGGCAACCGAGCAAAGCCCGTGCGCTTCCTTCAGGTTCCGGTACGAAGTCTCCCGCGCCTCACATTGCGCCTGTTCAAGCTGCCGCAACTCCTCGGCTGACTTGGTTTCCCGCGGAATGGAGGGATTTTCTCCGCCCGCGCATCCCGTCAAAAGAACCGCCGACAGGGACAGAACTGCGGCAAGCACGGATATTCTGCAAAGCTTCATTGCCGATCTCCTTAAAACACAAAAAATGCAAAATCTCATAAATAAAAAGGTGCGTCAACCGCGGTCGGCGCACCGAAAAATGCAAACCCCGATTGTCGCCAAACAAATCGAACAGAAAGAGATGAAAAATCCGATTTTTCAGTTGCCCCTACTGTGCGGAATTTGCATTTTTACCAAATTCGTACACAGTATGAGTATACCAAAAAAGGGGAGGCGGTATTCAACCGAAACTCGCATCCTTCACCGTTCTATTCGATTTGCTTGGCAGATACAGTATAACACAGGGATCGGAAAATGTCAATACCTTTCGGAAAAGTTTGTTTTTCCGAAAAACAACCGACTTTTTGCCGATCCCTATGAATTTCCCGCCGTTCCGTCAGTTTTTCAGGCTGTGAATCGGAGCGGGGATGCGCCCGCCGCGGCGAATGAATCGGGACGGCGAGTAGGTGTTCAGGGGCATCACGGGCGCCGTACCCAACAGACCGCCGAAATCCACGCGATCCCCCGCTTTTTTGCCGTATGCGGGAATCAGGCGAACCGCCGTGGTTTTTGTGTTGACCACGCCGATCGAAATCTCGTCCGCAATGATGCCGCTGATTACATCCTCCGAGGTATCCCCCGGAATCGCGATCATGTCAAGTCCCACCGAGCAGACCGCCGTCATCGCCTCCAGCTTTTCCAGCGTCAGCGCGCCGCGCTCCGCCGCCGCAATCATACCCGCGTCCTCGGATACCGGGATGAACGCGCCGGACAGTCCGCCCACATGGGAGGACGCCATTACGCCGCCCTTTTTCACCGCGTCGTTCAGCATTGCAAGCGCCGCAGTCGTCCCGTGCGCGCCGCAGGACTCCAAACCCATCTCCTCAAGGATGTACGCCACGGAATCGCCCACCGCAGGGGTCGGCGCCAGGGAAAGGTCCACGATTCCGAACGGGACCCCCAACTCCCGCGCCGCGTCGGAGGCAACCAACTGCCCCACGCGCGTGATCTTGAACGCCGTCTTTTTGATGACCTCCGCCAGAGCGGAGAGGTCGCAGTCTCCCGCCCGACGGATCGCCGACGCAACCACCCCGGGACCGCTGACCCCGACATTGATTGCCGCCTCCGGCTCGCCGATGCCGCAGAACGCCCCCGCCATAAAGGGGTTGTCCTCGGGAACATTGGCAAAGACCACCAGCTTTGCACAGCCGATGGAC
>CAKSUH010000331.1 GCA_934500855.1 uncultured Eubacteriales bacterium | reverse complement strand
TGGTTTTGTTTTTTGCATTTTTCGGACCGATCAGTTTTTTTAGGATACGGGACTGCGCCGAGAAGGAAAACGCAAAGAAACTGCCCGAGTTGACTGCGGATATGGTCATTGATTTCTGCAATGATAAAACCCTGCTGACCATGAGCCGTCTGCGGCGTTACCGCGGCGTTTACAAGCCGGCAGATAAGGGCAATACCTATACGGCGGAGTTCAGCCATTACATTCTGCTCGCGTTTGAGGACCCCGCAACGGGAAAGATGACCTTCTGCGAGGTCACCGACCTGCAAACGGGAGATCAGCTCGACCTTTTGGACGAGAAGTCCGACCCGACGGAATTTTTCGGGAGAAAATAAGAAACAGGACAGAGAAACAATGAAACGAACAGGCTTTTTTGCAATCGTGGGGCGACCGAATGTCGGAAAATCAACCCTGCTCAATCGGATTCTCGGCGAGAAGGTTGCCATCGTATCCTCCAAGCCGCAGACCACGCGGAACCGCATTCTCGGAATCGAAACACGGGGAGAGGACCAGTTTGTCTTTATCGACACCCCGGGGATTTTCAATGCGAAGAATACGCTGGGGGATTACATGGTTAAGATCGCAACCGGTTCCATGCAGGACGGCGATGCGGTGATTCTCGTTGCGGACGCGGCGTACAAGCCGGGGGATGTGGAAGAGAAGGTCATCAATCGTCTCAGACAAACGGGAATTCCCGCCATCCTTACGCTGAATAAGTGTGACCTGTGCCGCCGCGAGCAGATTGCGGAAACGATAGCTTCATATGCGGCGCTTTTTGAGTTTGCGGCAGTGGTTCCGATTTCCGCCAAAAGCGGGAAGAATGTGGACGAGCTGTTGGACGAATGCCGCAAATTCCTGCACGAGGACGAATGGATTTTTGCGGAGGATATGATGACCGATCAGACCGTGCGGCAGATGGCTTCCGAGATTATCCGCGAAAAAATTCTGCGGACCGTAGACCGCGAAATTCCGCACGGCATTGCGGTTGTGATTGAAGAATTTCAGGAAGAGGACGACCTGACCCGCATCCGCGCGGAAATTTTCTGTGAAAAGGAATCGCACAAGGCCATTCTGGTCGGCAAAAATGGAGAAACACTCAAGCGTATTGGGACCTATGCGCGTCAGGATCTTGAAAATCTGACGGGAACCAAGGTTTACCTGAATCTTTGGGTCAAGGTCAAGGAAAACTGGCGGGACAGCGCGCGCGGCGTCAGTGATTTCGGATATAAAAGCTGAATGGCACCTCTGCACGAATCGGTTGACGGCGTGGTGGTCCGCGTCAGGGATGTGGGAGAAAGTGACCGCTATCTTTCGGTTTTGACTGCGGAAAAAGGCAGGATTTCCATTCTGTCCAAGGGGTGTCATGCTTTGCGCGGACCGCAGATTTCGGTCAGCCAGCTGTTTACCTACGGTAATTTTGAATACTATCGCAAGGGGACAACCTATATCCTCAAGAGCGGGAGCGCCATTCAGCCGTTCTATGGGCTGACGAGCGATATTGACCGTCTCAATCTTGCCGCCTATCTGTGCGAGTTGACCTGCGAGGTCACCGATGAAGGGGAGGAGGCGGGAGAGATGCTCCGTCTGCTCCTTAATGCCCTGCACGCGCTGTCGTATGATCTCCGCCCGCAGGAGCAGATCAAGGGCGCGTTTGAGATTCGTGCCGCCGTGCTTTCGGGTTATGCGCCGGATCTGTCGGGATGCGCCGTATGCGGCAGAGCGGAATCCGACCCGTTTTATCTCGATGTGATGAGCGGAGCGCTGATCTGTCGCGACTGTTGGACGCGGAGACAGGGGAACCGTCATCCGAACGGTGCTTATG
>CAKSUH010000330.1 GCA_934500855.1 uncultured Eubacteriales bacterium | reverse complement strand
CACCGAGGGGGTTCTGATTGACACCGACTATTGCGAGGGGACCCACGCGGCATACGAGATTGATCAGCTCAACCGTCCCTACATGGACGATGTCTGCGCAACATGGAGCTGGCTGACCGCCGAAGCGCTCGGCTACCGCCCGCTGGTGATGGGCTACGGCGCGGTCGGCGCAACGCGTGCGGGATGCGGCAGAGTCCCCGCCGCGCCTGATTCCTATCCGTATTTCTTTGACGGGGAGCCGCTGGAGGGCCTGCCTGCGGCGGATGTCGTGGTCATCAACCACGGCGGGAACGACGGCAGTCACACCCCCGAAGAGTACCGCGCAGGCTATACCCGTCTTTTGGATGAAGTCCGTGCGAGAAGTCCGCAGGCAGAGGTCTTTGCCGTCTCCGCGTTCTGCGGCAGGCAGAAGGACACGCTGGAGGCGCTGGTGACGGACTACAATGCGGCGAACAAATGCCGCGTGCATTTCATTAACGCGTCCGAGTGGATCCCGCCCGAACCGTTGCATCCGCACCGTGACGGGCACAGCATAGTCGCGGCGCATCTGGCACCGCTGATGCGCGGAATTCTGGCGGAGAAATGAAAGCATTCGTCTATGCGGGCGGAACGGTCTTTGCGGAAGGCGTTGACGGTTCCCCCGATCCTGCCGACCTGACGGTTGCCGCCGACGCGGGCTGGAACAACGCGCAAATGCTCGGGGTTACGCCGCGCCTGCTGGTCGGGGATTTCGATTCGCTCGGGGAGCCGTGCGTCCCTGCGGGAACCGAGATTATCCGCGTCCCCGCCGAGAAGGACGATACCGACACGCAACTGGCGGTCCGTGTTGCTCTGGAGCGCGGCGCAACCGACATTACGCTGATTGCGGGGTTGAGCGGGCGCGTGGATCACACGCTGTCCACGCTGGCAATTCTGGAGGAACTGGGGCGGGCGGGACGGGGAAGGCTCCACGCGATTCTGACCGACGGACGCAATCGCGTGCGCTTCCTGCGTGCGGGCAGTGCGCTGATTCCCCGGGACGGGCGGTTTCGGTACCTCTCCCTGATTGCGGCGACCGAGCGGGTGCGCGGCGTAACGGTTGAGGGGTGCAAGTATCCTTTGCATAACGCAACGCTGTGGCGGCGGAATCAGTACGCGGTTTCCAATGAGATCGTCGGAAACGCCGCTTTGATTGCCGTCCGCCGCGGCGCGGTTTATGTGATCGAATCGGGGGACGGTTAAAGAAGGCTGCAAAAAATCTTTGTTTCCCCCTTGACAACGCGGACAAGACATGATATAATAGGAAACGAAATTTGCGGGAGTAGTCAACGGGCGGGGAACACCGACCTGTTACAAAGGGCGTCATCACGGCTTTTTTCGGGAAAGCCCGCCTTTGTATGAAATGACAAGACGCAAGCGGAAGCAATCGGCGAGAGAGCCGTTTGCTTCCGCTTGCGTCCTCTTTTTTTGCAAAAAAACACGAAACGAGGCTGTTTTATGGAATTTTTATCTTTTCTCTATGAAAACATAGCAGAAAACTTCGACCCGCGTATGTTGGTCATGTGGGCAATCGGCGGCATTCTGATCTTTCTTGCCATCAAGAAGGACATGGAGCCGACTCTGCTGTTGCCCATCGGCTTCGGCGCGATTCTGGTCAACCTGCCGCTCTCGGGTGCGGTGGGACCCGACGGCGCGCTGAGCATCCTTTACAACGCGGGCATTGCAAACGAGCTGTTCCCGTTATTGCTCTTCATCGGCGTCGGTGCGATGATTGACTTCGGACCCATCCTTGCCAACCCCAAGCTGATGATTTTCGGTGCGGCGGCGCAGTTCGGTATCTTTATTACCTTGAGTGTAGCGGCATATTCGG
>CAKSUH010000329.1 GCA_934500855.1 uncultured Eubacteriales bacterium | reverse complement strand
GATCGAAAGGATCTCCATACGGTCGATCAGCGGGCGGGGGATGGAACCGAGGTCGTTTGCCGTTGCGATGAACATACAGTCGGAGAGGTCGAAGGGCAACTCGACGAAATGGTCGCGAAAGCTCTTGTTCTGCTCACTGTCCAGCACCTCCAACATGGCGGAGGTCGGGTCGCCGTGTCCGTCGCGGCTCATTTTGTCGATTTCGTCCAGAAGGATCAGGGGATTGCGCACGCCCGCCTGCGTCAGCGCGTTGATAATCCGCCCCGGCATCGCGCCGATGTAGGTCTTGCGATGCCCGCGGATATCCGCCTCATCCCGCACGCCGCCGAGAGAAATGCGGACATATTTGCGGTTGAGCGCCCGCGCCACCGACGCGGCAACCGAGGTCTTTCCGACTCCGGGAGGTCCGACCAGACAGAGAATCTGTCCGCGCAATTCGGGACTTTGCTGTTTGGCGGCGATGTATTCGACGATGCGCTCCTTGACCTTTTCCAATCCGTAATGGTCCGCGTCCAGCGCCTTCTGCACGGCGGCAAACTGCAAACGGTCCTTGGTGGCTTTGGTCCACGGAATATCAAGGCAGACATCCAGATAGTTGGCGATGACGGTTGCCTCGGCAGAGCCGAAGGGAGCTTTGGAGAGCCGCTCGGTCTCCTTCGTCAGCTTCTTTTCGACTTCTTCGGGCAGGCCCGCTTTTTTGATCTTTGCGGTGTACTCCTCGTAGTCGGAGCCTTCGCCGAGTTCCTCTTCGATGACTTTGATCTGCTCACGCAGATAGTATTCGCGTTGGTTGCGGTTCATCCGCGCGTTGACCTTGCGGCGCAGGCGGGATTCCTCTTCGAGAATGACCGATTCCTGCGCAAGAATGACAAGCAGTCGCTCTGCGCGGACCATCGGGTCAAAGCATTCCAGAACCGCCTGTCTGTCGGCGGGGCGGGAGAGGACGCTTGCGGCGATGAAATCGGCAAGAAGTCCCGGATCGTCGATTCCCTCGGCGGTTGTCATCAGGTCATCGGAGCCTGCGGGGAGGTAGTTGAGGTTTTCGTCCAGCGCATCCAGAAGTTCGCGCACATAGCCCTCGGTCCGCGCGTTCTTTTCGCCGATCGCCATGTGCTTGCAGACAACTGTCGCTTCGATGATGTCGGCATTTTTTCGGTATTCGGTTACAACGGCGCGGGTGATGCCTTCCGCGATGACGCGGGTCACACCCTCGGGCGTGCGGAGCATCTGCTTGATTTTTGCAACCGTTCCGGTTTTGTAGAATTGGGAAAGCTCGGGCGTGACGCTTGCGGGAACGGTTTCCGATGTACACACGAGCAAAAGCGTTCCGCCCGAGGCTGCCGCCTTTCGCAACGCGGCGGCGGAGCTGTCATCGCAAGCCTCGAAGTTGACGGGCAGGGACGGATAGCTAACCGTGCCGTGCAGGGCGACAACGGGGAGCGTGAGCTGTTCTGCGGTTTCGATAAAAGAGGACATTTCGCATCCTTTCGGGTAAGATAACATCAATTATATTGTATTATACCACATTTTCTTTCGGATTTCCATAGGTTTGGCAAAAAAAGTCCCCGACAAACGCAACTTTTATATTTCACAAAACAGAATTCCGATGAAAAACAGAAAAATAAAATTGCACACCGACTCAGCCGGCTCCGCGCAGGGATGTCATAAGCTTGACATTTCGCAGAAAACGGGACTTGCAGTGTGCAACAAAGGGAACCTGCCGACGATTGCCGACAGCATAATTATTATACCGCAAACCGACCGTTTTGTAAATTAGGAATTCTGACAAACTTCACCGTAAATTTTTGTGTAAAAGCATACGAGGGAGAATTTTCCGAGGATTTAAGCGCGCTTTTTTGTTGC
>CAKSUH010000328.1 GCA_934500855.1 uncultured Eubacteriales bacterium | reverse complement strand
GAAGAGGACCCTCCGAAAGGGTCCTCTTCCCCCTCCAAGGTCTTCCTTATCCCCAAACGAAAATCCACACCCCCGCGACAAAATGCCGCTACGGGGTGTGGATTGAATCCGCACGGTTCCACCCGATGCTTTCACTCATTCGTGTTCGGTTGACGGAGAAGAGCGGTACCCCGACGGACCGTAACGGAGCCTTCCAGCGTAGCGGCTCGTTCTCTGGTGATACGGTGACCCGACGGAACATATCTCTTCCGGCTGAAGCGGAGCTTCAGACTTTTTCGTTCGGTTCAGTTCTTCTTTTTTCCGTTGTTCGCGGCGGCGTTCTTGCGCCCGAGATTGTAAGCGGAATGCGGGTTGACGATTTCGCGCCAATCCAAGTCCCCGCGGTCAAGCGCCATCACAAGAACCTCGGCGGTTGCAATGTTGGTGGCAACGGGAATGTTGTAAAGATCGCAAAGACGCAGGATCTCCCGCCCCACTTCATCGGAATTGCTGTTGGGGCGCGTGTCCTCGAAATACAGGAGCATATCGATTTCGTTGTACGCGATGCGCGAAGCGATCTGCTGATCGCCGCCCTGTGCACCGGAGAGCAGACGCTCCACCTCCAGCCCGGTTGCTTCGGAGATATATTTTGCGGTGATACTCGTGGCGCACAGGCTGTGCTTGCTCAGCACGCCGCAATATGCAATGCAAAACTGCGTCATCAGTTCTTTTTTCAGATCATGAGCGATGAGGGCAATTTCCATAGTCGGTTCCTTTTCCTTTCCGAAAAAATTCGAATCGTCCCCATGCCGCGCGGCATGGCAAACAGAAATCCATCGTTTCTTTTATTATATCATTCCCGAGAGAGGATGTCAAGGGTGTCCCGCAATTTTTTCGCGCCCGTTTTCACATTTTTTACGGTTTCAGCGGTATTGCGCGCGTTCTCCGCCGATAAATTTCGGTCTGGTCCGCGCGCAGAGCAGAATCGCTTCGCCGATATGATCGAGCGACAGCCGCACGGGTACCGCCACATCACGCAGATTCATTCCGATCAGCGTACCGCCGATGTCCATTCCCGCGTGCGCCCGCAGATGCTCCACCGCCACGGGGTCAACCGCCCCCTGCCATGTCGCGGTTGCAAACGAACCGCCCGCCTTCGGCTTCGGAACCACGCAAACCGGCTCCAGTCCGTACCGTTCCGCGCACGCCCGCTCAACGATCAGCGCACGGTTGAGATGCTCACAGCATTGCGCCGCAAGCCACACGCCCGCTTCGTCCAAAACGGACTTGATTGCCGCCCAGACCGCCTGCGCAGTCTCAAAACTGGACGCGTGCCCGATCTGCCCGCCGACGATTTCCGACGACGAACAGCCCACCAGAAAAATGTCTCCCTTTTTCAGCCCCGCAACCGCGAGCAGTTCCCGCGTTGCCTGCGCCGCCTGTTGTACTGCCTGATTCAGTTCCATATAACGCTTCCTCCCTTACCAATTGTCGCTTCCGTCATCGGGGATAACCCGCTTGACCGCCGCGATTGCGCATTCGATCATATCGTCGGTCGGCTCGAACACGGTCACATGCTGGAGCCACATTCCCGGCGCCGAAATGATCCTTGTAAACAGATTGTCGTGTCTGCCCGCCAGTTTGATCAACTCATACCCAAGCCCCACGATCAGCGGAATCAGCGCCAGTTTGACCACCACGCGGAGCGCCGTGGGAAGCACGCTGCCGCCGATGGCAATGGAGATCGGGTCGATGAAAAACGAGGTGAAAATACTGACGATGAGCATCAGAATCAAAAACGATGTGCCGCAACGCGGGTGGAAGCGGCGCTGGCGGCGCACATTCTCCACCGTCAGCGGCAGTCCCGCCTCGTAGCAGAAAATGGTCTTGTGCTC
>CAKSUH010000327.1 GCA_934500855.1 uncultured Eubacteriales bacterium | reverse complement strand
GCTTTGCACCCCGCCGAACAGGTCATGCAACCGACGGTATTGCGCGTAAAGCGGTTCGTATGCCGCAGCATTTTCCGGAATCGGACCATAATGCGCGCAGTCCGGCGGAGACATGGCATCCGATGCCGTGCGGATGTCGGGATAAATGCCGCCCGCAACCGCCGCGTACATCGCGCTTCCCAATGCGCCTGCCTGCTTCGTTCCCGTCACGCGGATTTCCTTTCCTGTCACATCCGCGTAAATCTGCATCAGCATCGGGTCCTTCTGCGCGATACCGCCGCCCGCGCAGATGCGGCGGACCGTCAGCCCGTACTCCTCATACCGTTCCATAATGACCCGCAGACCGAACGCCGTTGCCTCGATCCATGCACGGTACATCTCCTCGGGGCGGGTTGCAAGGGTCATGCCGACCATCACCGCCCGCAGGCTCGCGTCTCCCAGGATGTTTCGGTTTCCGCCCAACCAGTCCAGCGCCACAAGTCCGCTCTCTCCGGGGCGGAGTTTTTCCGCTTTTTCACGCAGGAACGCATGGAGATTCTGTCCCTTTTTCTCCGCTTCCCTTGCATAGTCCGCGGGAACGCAGTTGCGCACGAACCAATCGAAGGTATCACCCACACAGCACTGCCCCGCCTCGTAGGTGCAGATTCCGGGGATGACCCCGCCGTTGGTATAGCCGCAGATACCGGGAACGGAAATTCCCGCTTTTGCATTGACCATCTGCGCCGCAGAGGTCCCGACAACCAGCATCATTTCCCCGTCGCCGAGGTTCATTGCGGGCATCGCCGCGTGACCGTCGATCATCGGGAGCGAAAGCGGCGTTCCGATGGGCAGTCCCGTCAACTCCGCGCCGCGTGCGTTCAGGGTCCCCGCAATCCCGCCGATCGGAGCGACTTGTGCCGCAAGCCGTGTCCCGACCAGACCGTGCAGGGCGGGGTCCAGCGCCGTGAAGAACTCATCGGTCGGATAACCCGTTTCCGCGCACCAACAGGCTTTGTAGCCCGCAAACGGCGCGCTGTGCGTTTCTGTTCCGGTCAGAACGCGCGAGAGCCAGTCTCCCGCCTCGGTAAAGCGATCGGTGGCTTCAAAGACCTTCGGCGCATGGCGCAGAACCTCCAGAATTTTCGGGAGTGCCCACTCGCAGGAGAGTTTCCCGCCATAGCGAGAAAGCCAGTCCTCTCCCCGCTCCGCCGCAAGTCGGTTGATTTCGTCCGCTTCGGGCTGTGCGGCATGGTGCTTCCACAGCTTGACCCATGCGTGCGGCTCGTGCGCCCAAGTCTCCGAGAAGCAGAGCGGGGTTCCGTCGCGGTCAACAGGCAGGAGCGTACAGGCAGTAAAATCGATTCCGAGCGCCGCGATGTCCCGCCCGTCTGCGCCCGCCTTCTCCAACACCTGCGGAATCGTTTCCTGCAGGGCTTTGAGATAGTCGGCGGGATGTTGCAAGGCAAACAGCGGCGGGAGTTTCCGCCCGTCGGGGAGGCATTCGTCCATCACGCCGTGCGGGTAGACCGACACCGCCTCGGCAATCTCGCGCCCGTCCTTCGGGTCGACCAGAACGGCTCTTGCCGAAAGCGTGCCGAAGTCGACCCCGATGACATACCGTTTCATTGTCCGCTGCCCGATTACTTCCGTCTTGCGCACTCGGGGCAGATGTAGTGGACTGTGAGGTCATAGGAACGGATCGGCATTCCGATCGTGCCCGACAACTCGCCCGCAAGACTCGGCAGGTGAATATCGGTCAGTCTGCCGCAGGAATCGCAAAGCAGATGGTCATGCTTTTCGGTCACACGGTCGAAGCAATCCGCGCCGCCGTCGGTGTGAACGCGGCTGATGATGCCCGCGTCGCACATGGCGTTGAGGTTGTTGTAAACGGTTGCC
>CAKSUH010000326.1 GCA_934500855.1 uncultured Eubacteriales bacterium | reverse complement strand
GAAAATCGTGATTTTCAGAAGCGGTGGAGTGTTCTACGGCTTTGAGGAGCAGGGGCATACCGGCTACGGGGAAGCGGGGGACGATATTCTCTGCGCCGCCATCTCCTCGATGACCATGTTTCTCATCAACACCGTTGAGGTTGCATACGATTCTCCGGTCGATTACGAGATTTCGGAGGACGACACCCGCGTCCGGGTCAGAGCCAAAGCCGCTCTGCCGGAATTCGAAGCCGACGACTACAAGCGTTACGCGGTCTCGGGCATCATGATGGGGTACTATATGCAGCTTGGCGATATGCTGGAGGAATACGGCGACTTCCTTGATGTAACGGTCGAGGACAGACCCTACGGAGAATGATTTCCACCATCCAAAAAACGAACAGGAGGAACAGAATGATGTTGAAGCTCAGTTTACAGTTCTTTGCTCACAAAAAGGGCGTTGGTTCTACCAAAAACGGCAGAGACAGTGAGTCCAAGCGTCTCGGCGTGAAGAAGGCGGACGGACAGGCAGTCGTTGCGGGCAATATCATTGTCAGACAGCGCGGCACTGCGGTTCATGCAGGCGAGAACGTCGGCGTCGGCAAGGATTACACCCTGTACGCACTCATCGACGGCAAGGTCAAGTTCGAGCACAAGAGCAAGACGCAGAAGAAGGTCAGCGTTTACGCAGACTGATTCAAAAAAAGAACGGCGGAAGCCGTTCTTTTTTACGGGCGAAAAAACGATCCCGACGAGCGAGGAAACGGCGCAAAAACGGGAGAAAACGAGAGAAAATGAGAGTTTAAGGGTATCTAAATTAAAATAACGGAATTTTTTTTGAAAAACCCCTTGACAAGCCCGCCCGGATGTGGTATAATATCCGAGCGTGATAAATGTAGTACTATAAATCTGGAGGAAACACAACAATGTCCACATTTATGCAGAAAAAAGAATCTGTGGTTCGTAAGTGGTACATTCTGGACGCGGCGAACAAGCCCTTGGGCAAGACCGCTGTTGCGGCAGCCGATCTGCTGCGCGGCAAGAACGCTCCCGAATTCACCCCTCATGTCGACTGCGGAAATTTCGTGATCGTCATCAATGCAGACAAGGCGATTCTGACCGGTAAGAAACTCGAGCAGAAGTACCTGATCCATCATTCCGGCTATATCGGCGGTCTGAAGAAGGTTCAGTACAAGACCCTGATGGCAACCAAGCCGGAGCTTGCGATGGAGCAGGCGATTAAGGGAATGCTCCCGAAGAACACGCTCGGCGCACAGGCTTATGCCCGCCTGAAGGTCTATGCCGGCGAAGCTCACAAGCACGAGGCGCAGAAGCCCGAGGCTTATGAGTTTTAATTGAGGAAAGGAAGGACATAAACTGATGTATACAAGCGCAAAGCCTTATTTCTACGGCACAGGCAGAAGAAAGAAATCGGTTGCCCGCGTTCGCATCGTTCCCGGCTCGGGCGCGATTACCGTCAACGGCAGAGATATTGATGATTATTTCGGTCTGGAAACCCTGAAGCTGATTGTCAATCAGCCGTTCGGCGTAACCGGAACCGCAGGCAAGTTCGACATCATCGCTACCGTAAAGGGCGGCGGAATCTCGGGACAGGCAGGCGCAATCCGTCACGGACTGGCGCGTGCGCTGGTTGCTTCGGACGCGGAGCTGAAGCCCGCTCTGAAGGCGGCAGGGCTCCTGACGCGTGACCCTCGTATGAAGGAAAGAAAGAAGTACGGTCTCAAAGCTGCTCGCCGTGCTCCGCAGTTCAGCAAGAGATAAAAAACAACACCCACTTTGGGTATCTTTCAACACCTGTCGGTTTCGGCAGGTGTTGTTTTTTATCCCTTTCCAAATCGCGGTCGCCAAAGCATAGCTTTGGCGTTTGCCCTAAAAATGCTCCACAGGAG
>CAKSUH010000325.1 GCA_934500855.1 uncultured Eubacteriales bacterium | reverse complement strand
CCCCTCCCCCTCCAAGGTCTTTCTCCCTTTCCAACAACCTACTCCAAATGTAGCGAGTCTGCCGTCAGGAAAGCGTGCGCGCCGAGACGGGAGTCGGTCGGAATCAGCCGCTTCGCACCGCAGCCCCGACAGGTTACCAGAATACCGTCCGGCGTAATCTCCGCGTCATAGTGGCGGTCGGCGGAATCGCGCGGACAGCGGCAGTCAATCTTTCCCTCCGCGTCCATGTCATTGATGACAAACATCACGATGTCCCGTATCTGCGGGTCGGGAAGCGCTTCCTCGTCATCGCGGAACGGGTCGAAATTCTGCATTCCGCTCTTTTCCATCAGATCCATTAACTCCAGCTCGGTCCGCGCCAACTCTGCCTTGACATGGTTGATGTCACCTGTCAGCGCAATGTTGAAGCCGGTGTAAGGGCAGGGAAGGCAGAACAGATCCTTGTCGAAGAAAAGCGCAGGGGTTACCGTAAAGCGATGGGGTGAGGGGCAAAACATACAGGGAACGGTCAGATCGAATTTTCCGTCATGGCGGCTTGTAACCGTCATTTCGCTCTTGCCGCAGTCACATTTGAGGCGGATCATATCGGCGTTCAGCGAGAACAGCCCGACGGCGGAAAGAACCCCCGCGCCGCAATGCGGGCAACGGTAGGCAACGGTTGTTTGTTTTGCATTCAGTATCATGTCATCCCATGCTCCTGTCTGAGTATTCATTTTCAGTATATTCCCGCTTTCACAAAATGGCACGGAACAGCTCCGTGCCACTTTGTGTTGCGTAAAATGCGATCAGCTCTTTGCCGCGGTTTCGGTTTCCGTGACCTTTTCGATCAGATCGTAGTTCAGGTCGTAGCCCTTTCTGCACTCCTTCAGCCAGTCGTTGCACTGCTCGGAGATGCAAGCCGAAAGCGCCGTCGCCTTCCAGTTTTCGGTCTGCTCAATGAGGACCGCAAGGTAGGTGACATCAATCTCTTTTGCCGTTGCGGAAGAAGAGGAAGAGGAGGAAGAGCTGCTTTCCTTTTCCTTGCCCGAAACAATCGCCATGGTGCTGCCCGAACGGCTGTCGCTGAACATCCAGTCGGAAAGCGCGGTCATGGAGGAGAGGTCGGAGGACTTAAAGCCGTAGTTAACGGTTGCGCCCAGTTTCTGCAGAGCACGCCACAATTCGATGCCGGTCAGCTGTGCGCCGTCCTTGTAAAGCTTCTGCATCGCTTCGTCGGCAGCCTTCTTGCGGGCTTCCTCGTCGCCGGTCTTGAACTTCAGGTAACCGCCCCAGATTGCGGTTTTGTCATCGAGCTTCATCGCGTCAACCAGCGCGTAGAAGGTGAAGGTGGTCTTTTTGTTTTCGTCCGTTCCCTCGGTCTTTTCGATGACCTTGACAGCTCCGGTTGCAGCGGGAGCCGCCTTGTTGTCCCCCTCTTCGGTGCCGAACATCCACTGCAGGTAATCGTCGCGTTCGTCCTTGCCGTCCTTGAGCGTCTCCGCTTTGTACTTGTCGTTCTTCACCGACAGCGCGGTGCTGACTTCGGCGTTCATGTCGCCGACAATTGCGGCGCCTGCCGTAATCAGTTCCTTTTTGTTCTCGTCCGTTTCATCCTTTGCGGGGGTATCGTCGGACTTATAGATCTCTTCGCCTTCTGCCAGCTTCAGCTTTACCAGAACCGACTGAATCAGGTCCTTCTTGAAATCGGTGTCGCGGTAGGTGTCGGGAGCCGCGGTCAGATCGCACTTCTTGAGCGCATAGGTGTAGACATCCTTGCTGTCCTTCGTGTCTTTTTTGAGGAACACCGCAACATAAATACCGTCCTCGGTAACCGCGATGGTGTCAAAGTCGTTCGCTTTTCTGGAGGAATCGGTGATCCAGGACTTGACTTTTTCCGCGCCGATGTCGGCGGA
>CAKSUH010000324.1 GCA_934500855.1 uncultured Eubacteriales bacterium | reverse complement strand
CTGTGCATCATAATCGGTCGCGCCGATGACCGACGCGGCGGAAGCACCGCACTCCGCGCCGTTCTTTACGGCTTCGACATAGGCTTCGCGGCCGTTGCCGAGCGGGGTGACGAGTCCGAGTCCCGTGACGGCGATTTCCTTTGCCGCGGGCGCTTCAGGTACCTTGCCCTTGTCCTTGCTGAAGATGATGCTTGCATTGTTGCCGCCGAACGCGAAGGAGTTGTTCATCACCGCGCCCAGCTTCTTCTTTTCGGGCTTGTTGGGAACGAAATCCAGTTTGCCCGCCTTTTCGGCAAGCACCGCGAGGTCCTCCTCGCTGTAGCCGAGCGTGGGGGGCACGGTATCGTCAACCAGTGCCATGATGGCATAGACGGCTTCGATCGCACCCGCCGCGCCGAGGCAGTGCCCGGTCATGGCTTTGGTCGAGCTGACCGACAGGTTGTCGTTCTTGCCGTCGAAAATGGTGTGCAGGGAGAGGAATTCCGCCTCGTCGTTCTTGGCGGTTCCGGTCCCGTGTGCGTTGACATAGTCCACATCCGCTTCGGTCAGTCCCGAGTGCGCGATTGCCGCGCGGATGGCGTTCATCTGCCCCTCGCCGTCGGGACGGGGAGCGGTGATGTGGTGCGCGTCGCTGCTGATGCCCGCGCCGAGGACTTCGCAATAGATGTGCGCGCCTCTTGCTTTGGCGTGCTCGTAGGATTCCACGACCACCGCACCCGCACCTTCGCCCAGCGTGATGCCGTGCGAATGGTTGAAAGGAGAGCAGGAGTTCTCGTCCAGCGCATGGAGCGACAGGAATCCGGAATAGGGTACCGACGAAAACGCGTCCGCGCCGCCGGCGATGACCACATCGGCTTTCCCCGCACGAATCAGGTCGGAGGCATAGGCAATGCTGATGGTGCCCGCTGCGCAGGCGTTTGCAACATTGGTGACAACGCCGCCCGCATGAACCGATTCCGCAACATGGTTCGCAATCGGGGAGATCGGCATTTTCAGCACATCGGCGGGCTGTTTGCCGCCGCGATAGTAGGATTCCAGACTTCTGCCGCCGCCCACGCAGCTGCCCATGATGACGCTGACGCGCGGATCTCCGCCGAAGTCGGAAAAGCCCGCGTCGGCAACCGCCTCGCCCGTTGCGGACAGGCAGAGCGCTGTTGCGCGGTCGAGCTTCGGATCGGTTTCCGTAAAGTCTTTGACTTCCGCCGCAAAATCGGCGTAGCAGTTTTCGGTGTCAAGGGTGTGGGTGTGGTCAATGCCGCTCTTCGACGCGAGGATATTTTTGCGGTTTTCCTCCACGCCCTGACCGATGGCACTGATCACGCCCAGTCCCGTAATCACGCATCTGTTCTGCATATTCCGATTACTCCGCATGCGCAACGACATAAGCCGCAAGCGCATCGATGTTTTGGAAGTGCTCCTTGCCGACGCCGGTCATCGGAACGCCGTACTCCTCGTCGATGGCGGAGATGATCTCCAGCGAGTCAATGGAATCCAGACCGATTCCGTCGTTGAACAGGGGGGTGTCAAACTCCAGCGCGTCCGCGTCGATTCCGAGTCTGTCACAGAGCATTTCCTTGATTTGTGCCTTTACTTCGTTTGCGTTCATGTCATTAAACCTCTCTTGTTTTGTTTTTGTTTTTTGATTACGGTTATCTATTTTATCACAACGATGTGTTATGATCGGAAGTTTCGGGTGCCTCTCCGCGCTCGCGGTATTCCACCACGCGTACCGAAGTCAGCACCGTGCAGGCGCTCATGACGCCCTCTATCAGAAATGTTACGCCGAGAACGATGGTCAGAACCTGTACGCCCGTCCACGGGTAGGTTGCAACGATCAGTCCGTCCACGGAGGCAAGTGCGGCAAACACCATGATGAGCCACCACAGCGTAATGC
>CAKSUH010000323.1 GCA_934500855.1 uncultured Eubacteriales bacterium | reverse complement strand
CTTCTGCGCCGACTGCGAGCTGAAAGGGGACCGCAGGCTGATCCGTTTGGGGTCCGCGCTGAAAAGCGACTTTTTGCAGGTTGCGCACCATGCTTATTCCGGCGGCTCCCACGAGCTGTGGGATGCGGTTGACCCGAGCTTCGTCTTTTGGACCACCTCTTACGAAACCCTTTTCCCGCGGCTTCTGCCCTCGTGGCGGAACGGTCTTTATACGGACCTTTTTACGCGGAAAGGACTGAAAGGTTCATGGGCGTGCGACGGTCGGATCAAGGAGTTCCCGATGCCGCTGGACAGCGTCAAGAGCGTCCGCTACAGGACCTACCCCGAAATTGCGGAGATCGAAACGCGGCAGAAATGACCCGTTTCGCAAGTTTGAAAAAAGCCCCTGCGGCGGAATCCCGCCGCAGGGGCGCGTCCGTTTGCCGGGGCTTTTGCAAAAGAGAAAAGCCGACACCGAAAGGGCAGTTTTTATGGCAAAAAAACGGTCGGAAAAAGATTGACAAAGTTCAGGCGCTGTGGTATAATACGAACTAAGGCAACACCGTGCAATTCAGAATGGCGCAATTGCGCGGGGTTGCTTGATTTTTCCAAAACACAAGGAAACGGAGCATTTCTATGACATCTGATTATTCGTCTGCGGCTTATCGGAGATCGCGGCGCGCGTATGTCCTCCAATGTATGTTCGAGTATCTGATTGCGTTGCTGGTTGCGGACGCATTTCTGGCAAAGCTGTTGAGCGCGTTGGAGATCGATGACGCAACGGTCGGTATCATTTCCTCCTTTATTACGCTGGCATTCACGGTGCAGATTCTCTCGGTTGTCCTTTGTCGCCGCAGAATGAACTCCAAGCGGGTTTCTACTGTCCTCAACTGCGTGGGACATCTGCTGTTCATTTTCCTGTATCTGACGCCGTTTTTGCCGTTCCGCGGGACGGGAATCAAGCTGATCGTGATGGTCATCATTCTGGCGTCCTATGCCATGCGGTATCTGGTTGCGACCATTGTGTACCGTTGGGCAAACAGCTTTGTGGACCCCAATTGCCGCGCGGACTTCTCGGCAAAAAAAGAGATCATCTCCCTGCTTTGCGGCATGGTGTTTACCGCGTCGGTCGGCTACATCTTCGGTCGCTTTGAAGATGCGGGAAAGCAGGATACGGGTTTTCTGGTAATCGCAATCATGGTTCTTGCCCTCAACATCGCGAATTTTGTCTGCTTCCTCTGCATCGGGAAGGAGGAGACTTCCGCAGACCTCGAAGTCTGCGGCATGCGGGAGGTTCTGCGCGAGACATTGGGAAACCGGAATTTCCGCTCGGTGATTTATATGACGGTGCTGTGGGAAATGGGGCGGTACTTCACGGTTGGGTTTGTGGGCATCTACAAGACCAAGGACCTTGCGATCTCGCTGTTTGTGATTCAGATTGTGAACATCTGCGGAGACGCCATGCGGGCGATTCTGTCCCGTCCGTTCGGGAAACTTTCCGACAAGACCTCCTTTGCGCACGGCATTGAGATTGCGCTCGGCATTGCCGCCGCGGCGTTCCTGTGTCTGATGTTCACAAGCCCTTCAACATGGTTTCTGATTATCCCGTACACGGTGCTTTATGCGGTCTGTCTGGCGGGCGTCAGCGCAAATTCCTTCAACATTTCGTACAGTTATGTTCGCTCGGACTGCATTGCCGAGGCGATGGCGATCAAGAATTGCATCGGCGGCTTATGCGGTTTCGGTGCGTCTCTGCTCGGCAGTCGCATTCTTGCGTACATACAGGGCAACGGCAATCGGTTCTTCGGCATCGAGGTTCGCGGTCAGCAGGTATTGGCGGTTTGCTCGTTGATCTTGATTGTCGCCGCTTTCCTTGTCACGCACTTCGTTATCGGCAGGCAGAAAGTGATGAAGCAAT
>CAKSUH010000322.1 GCA_934500855.1 uncultured Eubacteriales bacterium | reverse complement strand
GCGATGCGCTGTCCATCTCACCGGCAGAGTATGCCCTGATCAACCATCCGGAGCGCGGCGTTTGCCTCTACCATTGCGGCAATGCAAGGTATCTCCTGCAGGCGCAAGCCCCGGAGTTTCAGGCAAAGCTGTTCGGCGATGCGGGAGGGAGGTGAGCCATGACAACCCTTGCGGCAATCGGAAAGAAAGCCTTATTGTTTCTGCTGGGTGATAAGAGGGTGAGAAAAGCGGTGGGCTACACCGTCGGAATCGCCGTATTCCTCGCTCTGCTCCCGCTTATCGTTGTCATGGGACTGTTCCATTGGCTGCTCAGTGACGGCGGCGCGAAGATACGGGAGCTGGTCAGGAAAGAAACGAAGTCTGCATATACGGAATCCGTGGAGCAGTACAAAGAATGGGAGGTGTTGGAAGATGCTGTGTGGAGATGAGGCATACCGGTGCTTCGGTGTGGGTACAGGGTGTGCTGAAGCAGGAGAAAGCCGCGGGGTCGTGCGTGTCCGCGGCGGGGTCACACCGTTCGGCAAAGCCGACCGGAAGGGCTGTTTTCGGGGCGTTTTCGGCATGTTACGGAAGTCTCTGCGGTGTCGTGCCGCGATGTCGGAAACGACCTTGTTGCGGGGTCGGAATGATGTCGGAAAGAAGGGAAAATGAAAGCGGTAAAAGAGAAAATCCGGTTCGCCTTGTGGCTGAAACCGGAGACAATGGAAAAAGTACGGGCAGCCTCTGCGCAGGAC
Source organism: uncultured Eubacteriales bacterium (assembly GCA_934500855.1). Classification (GTDB taxonomy): domain Bacteria; phylum Bacillota; class Clostridia; order Oscillospirales; family CAG-272; genus UMGS1865. Next base: position 1,165 of record CAKSUH010000322.1, on the reverse strand, counting down.
GATTGCGGGAGTCTGTCCGAATTTATTGAAAAGGCGGTGCTGGCATACCTCGGCTACCTCAGCGCGGGGGAGAACACCGCCTTTCTGCCGGGGGCGTTTCTGTCCACCATGAAAGGTATCGTTGCCGAAAGTGATCACCGTCACGCGTCCATGTTGTTCAAGCTGTCGGTGGAAATGGCAATGCTGATGAACATCGTTGCGGCAACGCAGGAGATTGACAAGCTGACATTGGAGAGACTGCGCGGGGAGTGCGTCAAAGAAGTAAAACGCCTGAACGGAACCTTCTCAATGGAGGACGCGGTCAATTGGCAAAGCTCATAACGAAGTTCCGGTATCTGAAGACGAGCAGAAAGCGGAAAGCGGGCGGGTATGCAACATATATTGCCACACGGGAGGGCGTGGAGAAGTTGCCGCAGGGAAAGACTTATGCGGACTATATTGCCACCCGCCCGCGCAGTCAGGGGCTGTTTACGGATGCGGGGAAAGAGATCAATTTGCGGCAACTGTCAAGAGAACTAAACATGTATCAAGGCAACCTTTGGACGGTCATCCTCTCCCTGTCGCGGGAGGACGCCGAACGCCTTGGCTTTGACACCGCCGCCCGTTGGCGGGATTTCCTCCGTTCGGAACGCTCGGAGATTGCGGAGCAGCTCCACATCCCGCAGGGAAATCTCCGGTGGTATGCGGCATTCCATAACGAAAAGCATCATCCCCATGTGCATCTGATGGTCTGGAGTGAGGACGAAAAGGAAGGATACCTTTCCGAAAGGGGTATAGAGAAACTGCGGTCGTCCTTTGCCAAAAGCATTTTCGCGCAGGATTGGTGCAACATTTATGACAGCTATACAAATGCAAGAAACACCCTGCGGCAGGAGAGCCGCGAGCGGATGCGGGAGATTATAAGGGCAATCAATGCCGGTTCTTACGAAAATAAGACAATCGAAAACCTGCTGTTGCAACTGGCGCGGCAACTCTCCATAACAACAGGAAAAAAGCAGTACGGCTATCTGAAGCCGGAACTCAAACGACTTGTAGACGCAATTGTCGAGGAATTTGCCAAAGACCCGCGCATCGCGGAGTTGTATGATCTTTGGTACAAACAAAAAGAATCCGGCATCCGCTTTTATCAGGACGAGATGCCGGAACGCGTTCCGCTGACAGACAA
>CAKSUH010000321.1 GCA_934500855.1 uncultured Eubacteriales bacterium | reverse complement strand
GGCATTGATTGCAAGTGTTCTTTCCTTGGTCCTTTGCATTTCGATGTTTGTCGGCTCTACCTTTGCGTGGTTTACCGACACTGCAAGCACAGGCGTCAACCGCATTACATCCGGAAATCTCAGCGTGGAGATTCGGGACGAAAGCGGAAACAAGCTTACCACACTGGAATGGAAGACCGCGGACGGTCGGGCGCAGGATCAGATTCTGTGGGAGCCCGGTTGCACCTATACGCTGACCCCGTTCAAAATTGTCAATACCGGAAATCTTGCTCTGAAGTACAGACTGGTTGTAACCGGGTTGGACGGCAACTCCGAATTGCTTAAGGTGATTCGCTTTACTTACAAAATCGAAACTGAAATCGGAACTCAAGACTTTGCTCTGAACCGGGACGGTCATCTGGCGGCAAGCGGCGAAACCGGCTTGATTACCGTTTCCGCAACCATGGATCCCAGTGCGGGAAACGCTTACATGGGCAAGACTCTGGATAATGTGAAGTTCACTGTTTACGCAAAGCAGGATACCGTTGAAAACGATAGCTTCGGCAATCAGTACGATCAGACTGCAACCTACGCTCCCTCCGGCGCGATGTACACCGTTAACAACTATGCGGAAGCAAAGCGCGCATTTGCAGAGGGCGGAATCATTACAGTCAAATATTTGGAAGTCGCAGGCAACAAAACCAAGGTTGCGGATCGCCTTGTAATCAAAAATCCCTCTGTTTTGAATCTGGACGGTTCGGCTCATTTCGACGGAGCATTGGGGACATCCGATAACTGGGCGGCGCTTTTCATCAATGCCGATACAACAATCAACGCCTCTTCCCATAGCGGAATTGCTTGTATTACCTCAGGGGACAAACCTTATGTCGCACATGTGGAGGGAGACGGCATTGTCGTTACGGTGAACGGCGGAACCTATCATGGCGGCAGTAGCTTATTCAATGTCGAGAAGGGCACATTGATTGTGAACGGCGGATTCTTTCAATCCATTGCCGGCGACTGTCGCTATATCCTCAATTGCAATGACGCAAACCATCAGAACGGCACTGCAAACATCATCGTCAAGGGCGGTACATTTGTCAACTTTGACCCGTCCAACAACCTCGCGGAAGGTGAGGGAACGAACTTTGTCCCGGCTGGCTACCATGTAGAAAGCGAACGGCAGACGGACGGTAACATTTGGTACACGGTCGTTGCGGATTAAGCAAGCAGTCTCTCCACCCTCGGGTGGAGGGGCTACCGAAGCGGATAAGCGGCGGTTTATCCGTTTCGGCAGCCGATTTGCATAACGAAAGGAGTATTTTGTTATGAACGATATGAAGCAGGCAAAGGCAGAGTGCAACCTGACCAAACTGTTGCTCCCGTCCGTGCTGTCGATGTTGCTTTGCCTTGTTTTGCTGTGCGGCATGACTTGGGCTTGGTTTGAATCCACGCAGTCCGCGCCCGCCGCATCCATTGTGTCCGCAACTTACAGGATGGAAGTGACCGTAGAGAACGGTAGCGGTGTGTTACAGAAGAATTCGGACGAAACCTACACGCTGGCGGCAAATGTTGAGTATACTGTCAGACTGATTGCCTCGGGGTCTGCAACATCGGGGTATTGCAAAGTGGTACTTCCGAACGGAACTTCCCTTTTTACCGATCAGATCGGGGTAGGGGAAGCGAATGCGTTCTCCTTCAAGCTGAAATTGACCGAAGGCGGCAAGGTAACCTTCTTTCCGCAATGGGGGACCTGTACGCAGGATGACGAAACGGATATCAAGCAGGGAAACACCGTTGCGGACGGTACGATTCAACAATAAAAAGAACGCATGACCGAAAAGGTCATGCGTTCTTTTTATGTTTCATTCCGTTTGTCCCGAAGCTGTTTTTCCAGATTCGCAATCTGCTCGCGGATCAGGGTGATTG
>CAKSUH010000320.1 GCA_934500855.1 uncultured Eubacteriales bacterium | reverse complement strand
CCGTAGAGCCAGTCTATATAGGTTCTCGCAAAGCCCTCTGAGGCAAGGAGATCGTACTCCCGCTCGTCCTTCATGTCCTGTAACGCCGCGGCAACGGTTTGCGGGGTCTGATCGGGAAGCCACAGTCTGCGAAGCGTTTTGGGCGTTTGCAGAGCATTCTCCATGCAGAGCCGCACAATGATCTCCCCTTCTCGGTCTGCGTCCCCTGCGTTAACCACGGTGTCGACATCGGGTCGGTTGCAAAGCGAACGAATGACCTCAAATTGGCGGATCACGCCGCTGTCCGGCTGACGGTTCTCCCCTTTCCGCAACTCAAAGCGGAAGGTTTCGGGAAAGCAAGGGAGGTTGTCCATCGTCCATTTTTGCTTTCCGTCGGAAGAGCCACCCGTATAGGTTTCAATATCACACAGCGAAAAGAGATGCCCGAATGCCCATGTGACCAGGTATCCGCATCCCTCAAAATAACCGTTTCGCTTCTGCATCTGACCGATTCCCGCAACGATGTTACGCGCAAGACTCGGCTTTTCGGCGATTATCAGAATCATGTATAACCTCTTTTGTCAAAAAGGCCGCGGCTCCGCCATAGCCATGCGGAACCGCGGCAAATGTAAATCAAACGGCAAATCAGAGCAACGGACGGATGCTTTCGGGAATGTCCTCTTCGCGCATCGAGACCGTCATGGTCAGATTCAGACCGAACTTCTCAACAAAATCAGCCAACTCATGCGTCAGCTTTTCGAATGCGGCATTGTCATGGTTGCAGATTTTCAGCGTGCCGTCAATGAAGAGATCGGTCACATCGTGATTACTTGCCATAATGCCCGCGATAAAGCCGTAAAGCGACTGCGCATCGGCGATTTTGTATTCGTCCACATCAATCAGACGCGCGGACGGTTTGATATCGTATCTCAGTTTGGTACCCTTTTCAATGCATACAACATCCCCTTTGGTGACCTCAAGCGCTCCGTTAACAAGGTTAATCAGCGTTTTGGTCTTTCCGGTTCCCTTTACTCCAACGATCAATTTCAGCATAGATTGTTACCTCCCACAAATCGGCAGGAAGAAGCTCTCCCCTCCGTATTTACATTATACCAAATAACGGAAGAAAAGTCAAGAGCTTTTCGGTCGATTTGCCGTGATTTCATCAAAAATTCAATCTTTCCTCAAGATTCTTCTTCATGTCCTCATATCCGGGCTTTCCGAGCAACGCAAACATATTCTTTTTGTAGGATTCGACGCCGGGCTGATCGAACGGATTGACCGCAAGCAGATAGCCGGAAATCGCGCAGGCAAGCTCAAAGAAATAAATCAGTTCACCAAGCGCATACTCGCTTCTTTCATCGACTTCCAACAGAATGTTCGGAACACCGCCGTCAACATGAGCCAGAACCGTTCCCTGCATCGCGGTCTTTTTGACCTTATTCAGGTCCAATCCGGACAGGAAGTTCAAGCCGTCCACATTATCGGGATCCTCGGGAATATCAAAGCTGCTACCTGTATCGGCAATGTCGATTACGGTTTCAAACATGGTACGGCTGCCGTCCTGAATGAACTGACCGAGCGAGTGCAGATCGGTTGAGAAAATGACGGACGCAGGATAAATCCCCTTCTGATCCTTGCCTTCACTCTCTCCGTAAAGTTGTTTCCACCACTCGTTGAACATCGCGGAGAACGGTTCGTAGCTTGCCAGAATTTCAATGCTCTTGCCCTTGCGGGAGAGCAGATTGCGGATTGCGGCATACTTATAGCAGTCGTTTTTGTTGAGATCGGGGTCACGGTATGCGTGGCTTGCGTGCGCTGCACCCGCCATCAGCTTGTCAAGGTCGATTCCCGCGCAGGCGATCGGGAGCAGACCGACAGCCGTCAGGACCGAATATCTGCCGCCGACATCATCCGGGACCACAAAGGT
>CAKSUH010000319.1 GCA_934500855.1 uncultured Eubacteriales bacterium | reverse complement strand
GTTACGGGGCAGATGTTCGAGGCGTGCGTGCAGACCAGAATCCGCGTGTTGGGACGCAGGCGCTTGCGGATGCCCGCGAGAATCGCTTCATCGGTTCGGTCGGCGCGCCCCGCAAGGGAGGGGAACACGCTGTAGGTGATCCGCTTTTCCGCTGCCAGTGCCGCGACGGGGCGGCGCACGGCGTTGTGCTCAAGGTCGGAAAACAGGATGTGGTCGCCTGTTTCGGCAAGTCCCTTGACGGCAAGATTGAGCGCCGTGGTTGCGTTGAGCGTGAATACCGTGTTTTCGGGGCGGCTGCTCCCGAACAGTTCCGCCAGTGCCTCGCGGCAGGCGTACACCGTCTCCGCCGACCGCAGGGCGAGGGTGTGCGACCCTCTGCCGGGATTGCCGCAGTACCGCGCACAGCAGTCCCGCATGGCGGAGAGGACGGGAGGCGGCTTGGGAAAGCTCGTGGCGGCATTATCCAGATAAATCATGAGCGGATACGGATGCCGGCATTCCGCAGTGCTTCGGTCACATAGCGTTCCTGTAAGCAGTCATATGCCACCGCATAGGAACAGCCGCGGCGACGGTCGGGATTCTCGGTCTTGACGACCTCGCACCGAAGTCCTGCCGCGGAAAGAACCCGCGCGGCGTGCATTGCCCGCGTGCCGGACCCGACGGTCAGGCGGCAGGACAGCGGCATCGGCTCTCTGCGCATACCGATCAACTCCTTTCCTGAATGAGGAGCGGCGGAAACCGCCCTCTGCTGACAATATATGCGCAAAAGCGCCGTGCGGTTCCCTGTATAAGCGCATCGGCGGCGGTCAATACTCATGACATGGAAATCTCAGGAAAGGAAGCTACACACATGACAAAACCGCAAATTACCCGCACTTCCGCGCGCGAAATTCTCGATTCGCGCGGCAATCCGACCGTTGAAGCCACGGTTTTTCTCTCGGACGGAACCGTTGGCGTTGCAAGCGTTCCGTCTGGGGCGTCGACGGGCATTTATGAAGCCTGCGAACTGCGCGACAACGAAAAGAAGCGCTACGGCGGGAAGGGGGTCCGCGACGCCGTTTCCAATGTGGGAAAGATGATTTCTCCCGCGTTGTGCGGCGTGAATGCCTCGGAGCAGGAGGAGGTGGACGGCATTCTGCGCGATCTGGACGGAACCGACTCCAAGTCCCGCCTCGGAGCGAACGCGATTCTTGCCGTTTCGCTTGCAACCATGCGCGCGGCGGCAAACTGGTACCGTCTCCCGCCGTTCCGCTATCTCGGCGGCAGTGCGGCGGAGCGCTTGCCCGTACCGATGATGAATATACTCAACGGCGGCGCGCACGCGTCCAACAATGTGGAGATTCAGGAGTTTATGATTGCGCCTGTCGGGGCTTCGTCTTTTTCCGAGGGACTGCGAATGGGCAGCGAAATCTATCATGCGCTCGGCAGGATTCTGCGCAGGGAGGGATTTGCCACCACGGTCGGAGACGAGGGCGGGTTTGCGCCGAATCTCGGGCAGGACGAGGAGGCGCTGGAGTTGATCTGCCGTGCGATTGAGGAGAGCGGCTACACGACCGATGAGGTCCGCATTGCGTTGGACTGCGCGGCGGGGGAGTGGTTCGACGAGCAAAGCGGCTATCGCTTGCCGAAGCACGGAATTCCGAAAAGCCGCGCCGAACTGATTGACGAATGGGCGCGATTGGTTGACAAGTACCCGATTTTCTCAATCGAGGACGGCTTGGATCAGCGCGATTTTGAGGGCTGGGCGGCGTTGACCGAGCGGCTCGGGCGCAAGGTAATGCTGGTTGGCGATGATCTGTTTGTAACAAACGAAAAGCGCCTGCGCGAGGGGATCTCACGCGGCGCGGGGAATGCGATTCTCATCAAGCCGAATCAGATCGGAACGCTTTCCGAGGGGATTCATGTCTTCCGC
>CAKSUH010000318.1 GCA_934500855.1 uncultured Eubacteriales bacterium | reverse complement strand
GGGATGACGCGGTCGAACTGCGGAAGCGTTTCCCGGGTGCAGAATTTGCTTTTGTGATAATCGTAGTTGGAGGCAAAGCAGAGGAGCGCCTGCAGGTATCCGTCCTCGCCGCCCGCAACATAAAATTCCTTCAGCGCGCAATGCCGCATGATCTCGGTCCGCTCTCCGTGCGAGAGCACGGGCGGCGGCAGGCGGTGGATGAGACTGTAGTCGCAGATCCATTCGGGCAGATAGCCCGAAAGCTGCGGATAAGCCGCCCGATAGTTCTGCCAGATCCGCACAAGCATCTCCTGTCCCCGCGCCGTATCGCCGTGCTCCGCAAGGTTGATGATCTCAAACACCAGAAGCAACAGGTAGCTGTAGTCGGTTGCGGGGCAGACCCCTTTGCGGATGCAGTCCCGCAGGCAGAGATACCAATCGAGTTGGGCGCGGGTCATCTGGTCATATTGCGGAACATAGGAGAAAAACGGGACAGGCTTTGCAGGGCTTCCGTGTCGGTCTGCAAGCGTCCGTGCGGTGCGGCAGAACGCGTCATAGTAGGTGTGCGTGGAGCGGGGGAGATAGACCGACACGCGGTGCAACAGCGCACTGTCCGGTTCGTATTCCAGAATCGGCGCGGGCGCGGGCGGCATGGCGGGAAAGACCGAGCGGCGAACCGAGGTCCCCGAAAGCGGCGCCTCGTGCGGGTGCACAACCGTATCCCCCGAGGGCGGCGGAAGCGGCTCCGCGTGATAGGTCGGCGCGTCCGTCTCTTTTGCCGTGACGGTGATTTCCTCCGCCTCGGTGTTCCGACTCCGTGCGGGAACTCTGCGGGGCGGCAGAAGCGCGTCAATGTCCCAGAAGCTGTCCAACTCCGCCGAGCGCCGGTCCTTTTCTTCGTTTCGCTCCATTTCCGCACCTCCTTTTTCCGGTCTCTTGAATATTTCATTATATCATGTTTTTTTCGCCTTGTCAATTCTTTTGCCGATAAAAACAGAAAGAAAAAGAAAAATCCCCGCGCACGGAAAAGTGCGCGGGGATGGAAAGAACCCCGTTTTGTTCTTTGTATTTTTGATTTTTATACATTGAAGCGGAACAGCACGATGTCTCCGTCCTGCATCACATAGTCCTTGCCTTCACTGCGGAGTACGCCCGCGTCACGCGCGGCAGCGACAGACCCGTACTTTTTCAGGTCCTCAAACGCCAGAACCTCGGCACGGATAAAGCCCCGTTCGATGTCCGAGTGAATCTTTCCTGCCGCTTTGGGCGCTTTGGTCCCGCGGCGGATGGTCCATGCGCGGCATTCGTCGGGTCCTGCGGTCAGGAAGCTGATCAGACCCAAGAGGGAGTAGCTTGCTTTGATGAGGCGATCCAGCCCGCTCTCCTCAATCCCGAGGTCGGATAGGAACATCGCTTTCTCTTCCGCGCCCAGCTCCGCGATTTCGGCTTCGATCTGACAGCAGATCGGAATGACCTCCGAGTGCTCGCTTTCCGCATATGCTTTGAGAAGCCGATAGGATTCCAGATCGTTCGGCTCGGTTGCGGCATAGTCCTCGCTGACATTTGCAACATAGATCACGGGCTTCATGGTCAGAAGCGGCGTGTCGGTAAGGCAGGCACGCTCGTCCTCGGTCAGCTCCACCGTCCGCGCGCATTTTCCTTCTTCCAGAACATGATAGATCTTTTCGAGGACCTCAAGTTCGGCGGCATATTTTTTGTCTGCGCGCATTGCTTTTTTGGTGCGGTCCATGCGGCGTTCCAGAATCTCCATATCCGAGAAGATCAGCTCCAGATTGATGGTTTCCAGATCGCGCATCGGGTCGATTTTTCCGTCCACATGGATGATATTGTCGTCCTCAAAGCAACGGACGACATGAAGGATTGCGTCCACCTCGCGGATGTTTCCGAGAAACTGGTTTCCGAGTCCCTCTCCCTTGGAGGCTCCCTTGACCAGTCC
>CAKSUH010000317.1 GCA_934500855.1 uncultured Eubacteriales bacterium | reverse complement strand
GTCTTAGGGTTTGGGACAGAGTCCCAAAGTCTTAAAAAATCTGTGAGTTCGTAACCATCCTCACAAAAAACAAAACTAAGGAGAAAATCGAAAATGAATGCAAGAACCAGCAAAAACCACATCCTGTTCGTCTGCCAAGCGGGAATTGTCGCCGCACTTTACACCGTCCTCACCTGCGTTGTCGGAGCATTCGACCTCGCAAGCGGAGCAATCCAGTTCCGCGTGTCGGAAGCGCTGTGCGTAATGCCCGTGTTCTTCCCCGCCGCAATCCCGGGGCTTGCCGTGGGGTGCGTGATTTCCAACCTCGTGATGGGGTCTCTGTGGCAGGACGTCGTGTTCGGCTCGCTCGCAACGCTCGTTGGCGCAATCGGCGCATACCTGCTCCGAAAAGCCCCCGCGTGGCTTACCACCGTGCCAACCATCCTTGCAAACGCCCTTGTTGTCCCGCCGATTCTGGTTTATGCATACCATATGGAGGGCGGTCTGCCCTTTATCACCCTCACCGTCACCGCAGGCGAGGTGCTGTCCGCAGGCGTGCTCGGAACGCTTCTCTGCATCCTGATCAGGCGGCGCAACCTGTTCGGACGGCGGCACGGATAATTTCGCAAAAGGGGGACCGAAAATGAAATCCATTGTTCTGCCCCCCGCAGCGGGGGAGGTGCTCCGCAGGCTGGAGCAAAACGGGTTTGAGGCTTATGTTGTGGGCGGTTGCGTGCGGGATTCCCTGCTCGGCAGAACGCCGAACGACTGGGATCTGACCACAAACGCCCGCCCCGAAGAAATTCTCGCCTGCTTCCCTGATTGCCGCACCGTGGAAACGGGGCGCAGACACGGGACGATCACCGTCCTGTGGGAGGGAGAGCCGCTTGAGATTACCACCTACCGCCGCGACGGCGCGTATGCCGATAACCGCCACCCCGTGCAGGTCACCTTCTCGGACACCGTGGAGGACGACCTCGCCCGCAGAGACTTTACCGTCAATGCCATGGCGTATCACCCGGTGCGCGGACTGTGCGACCCGTTCGGCGGGGAAAAAGACCTTGAGGGGCGCGTCATCCGTTGCGTGGGGGACCCCAAAACCCGATTTTGTGAGGATGGGTTGCGGATTCTGCGCGCGGTGCGGTTTGCGGCAACACTGGAGTTTGCGATTGACCCCGATACCGCAAACGCCGTGCGCGATTGCCGCGCCCTGCTGGACAACATTGCAAGGGAACGCGTGCGGATCGAATGGGACAAGCTGTTGCTCGGCGCGGGCGCTGTTCCGGTTCTGCGCGCGTTTCCCGAAATCGTCGGACAGATCTTCCCCGAGGTAACTCCGTGCTTCGGCTTTGCGCAGAATTCCCGCTACCATTGCTTCGATGTCTGGGAGCACACGCTGACGGCACTGGAGTACGCAAAGGCGGATCACATCGTCCGTCTTGCGCTGTTCTTCCACGACATCGGCAAGCCTGCCGTCTACCGTGAGGACGCCTGTGGCGGGCATTTCCCCGCGCACGCAAAAGTCAGTGCAGAGCTGGCGCAGGCGGCAATGGAGCGCTTGCGGTACGACCGCGACACGACCGCGCGGGTGTTGGCGCTGGTGCGGGAACACGATATACCGCTTCCTATGCAGGAAAAGGGTGTGCGGCGGCTGATGATGCGGTTTGACGATGCGGACATCGCGCGGCTGTTGGAGCTTCAGCGGTGCGACCGTCTGGCGCACCATCCGGATTTCTGCGACCTGCCGCAGGAGTGGTACGCGCTGCCCGCCGCTGTGGAGAAGCTACGGGCGGAGAATGCGTGTTTGTCTCTGCGCGACCTTGCGGTGAACGGGCGCGACCTGATGGCGCTCGGAATTCCTGCGGGACCCGAGGTGGGGCGGATTTTGCAGGAGCTGCTTGACGCGGTGGTGGACGGGAATCTGGAGAATGAGAAAGAAACCTTGCTCGCGGAAGCGGAGATA
>CAKSUH010000316.1 GCA_934500855.1 uncultured Eubacteriales bacterium | reverse complement strand
CCGATCTCCGAGCAGGAACGCACGGAGCGATTCCGCGTTTGTCAGCGTGATGATTTCCGCTTCTTTCCCGGCAAACCGATAAACGGGGGCATCGTCCGTATAGAAGAACCAGCGGGAGCCGATGCGGCAGAGCGGCGTTGCGTTGGAGGCGGTCAGAACGCAGCCGTCTCCGAGCGGCAGGTTGTAGGGGAGAATCCGGATGTCGTGGTCACGGATGTTCACGGGCGGGGTGGTGACGGTCCCGCTGCCCGTGTCGAGCGTAAAACAGACATCGGGATGGTAAGCCAGTTTTCTGCGGCGCAGGTGGTTGTTGATGAACACGAATCCGCCGCCGCTTGTCGGGTCATGCCGCACGGCATACCGCAAGGTGCGATAATCCGCAGGGTCCTTGGCGGTGTCATCCGGAAGGACGGTCATTGCGGGCGCGATCAGCCAACCGAATTCCCGCAACAGGTAATGGTGCCGTCGCAGGCGATGGTAGCTTTCGTGTGCGTCGCCGTTTTCCCGCAGGATGCCTTGAAAATCATATGATTTGACCGGCAGGGTGTTCGGAGCGCCGACTGCCGCGCTTTCCTCCAGCGTGGTTAGCTTTCCGTCCGGATTGGTGCCGCCGTGGTACATATAGTAGCCGATCAGCCCGGCGCCGGAACCGACGGTGCAGACCACGATGCCTTCGGTGTCCTTTGCGTCAATCACCACTCTGCGGCGGAGCGTGACCTGCATTCCGCCGCCGATTTCAGCCGTGAGAAACGGATATCGGTTCATGTCGATATCGAAGGGGAAGTTGCCGTCATCGGTTTTGAGGTCGCTTCCGATCGACTGATCGTTGGTCGGAGGTTGGAACAGAAAATGCGCGTTTTCCTTCAGTTCCGCGGTTGTCCGCGACCATGCCTCATCCGCATATCCGCCGAGAACGGGCAGGGTTTCCATTTCGTTGAGCGTTGCGGTTCCCCATGCGGTGGCGGTGTAGAGCGGGACGGTAAAGCCGCACTCCTCGGCGAGTTTGCGCAGGGTGTGCATATGCGCGCGCCGCTTTTCATGATCCGGCTCGGCGTAGGCGCGGTATTCGTTTTCGATCTGTACGCCGATGACAGGTCCGCCGTCGCGCCACAGCAACCCTTTGACTTCCTCTGCCAGTTTCCGATACCATCTGCGGACATAGGAAAGATAGGTCGGGTCATCGGTTCGGGTTCTGAAACGGTCCTGAAAGCGGATCCAATCCGGGAACCCGCCGTTGCGGCATTCTCCGTGGCACCACGGTCCGATCCGCAACAGGATCGGCAGACCCAGTTTGCCGCAAAGTTCCGTAAACGCCCGCAGGTCGCGCTGCCCGGAGAAATCCCACACGCCTGCCTCTTCTTCGTGGTGAATCCAAAAGATATAGGAAGCAATCATCGTAACGCCTCCCGCCTTCATTTTGCAAAGCTCCCGTTCCCAGTCCTCGCGGCGGTAGCGGGAGAACTGGAATTCGCCCGATACGGGGAACCACGGTCTGCCGTTTCGCGTCAGATAACGGCTGTTGACCGCAAAGGTGTCACCCGTCGGCGTGCTTCCTCCGAACGGAAGGTCTGTAACGGATTCCGGTTCCCGCGGCAATAAGATTGGCTTCATTTTCGTTGCTCCTGCGAATGGTTTTTTCTCTGTTTCCTCTATCATACCGCAAAACGGACGGTTTGTCAATGTAAACTTGCCTGCCTGCGTATGTGATTTTGCATGAGAAAGCGGGACTTTTCCGGATTTGTTGCAAAGAGGGCTTGCAAATCTTCGTGAAATCTGCTACAATAAGAGAAAAGCAGGCGGAACGGAAGAGGGGATCTCTATGGGAAACTTTTTCACTTACCATATATCGGAGGAGTCCGGACTGCGCCGTCGCGTCGGGACCCCGGAGGAACTGTCGGACTGCCGCGGCTTGCGATATAAGAATATTCTTTACTACTACCCCGATCCGAACGAGC
>CAKSUH010000315.1 GCA_934500855.1 uncultured Eubacteriales bacterium | reverse complement strand
TATGGCAGACACCAACCGATGTGTCTGCCCTTTCTGTATTCCGAAACCGGACCGCCGAAACCGCCGAATACAGAGCCGGTACGCTCTGCAACAATCCGAACGCGTCTCCGATCGGATTCGGAGCCGTTCTTCAGAAAAGGAGAACCGTATGGAACAGCATAAAAAAGACCGCCTGAACCATCTGGCGAAAAAATCGCGCGAAGCGGAGCTTTCAAAGGAAGAAAAACTGGAACAGGAAGCGCTGCGCGAAGAGTATATCCGGGAATTCCGCGCGCATTTTCAGGGAATTCTCGATCACACCGTGGTGGAGCGCCCCGACGGAACCAGAACACCGTTGAACGAATTCCGCAAACAGAACGCAAAAAGCGAAGCGGACAAAGAAGGCAAAGAAAAATAAGGCGTTCCCCCCTTTACAAAGCCGTTTTTTTGTGCTATAATATAGGGTGGAATGATATGGATAGCGGAGATGTTAAAACAGATGGAAAAACTGACGACTGCCCGGACGCAAAGCGCCGCGGAAACCGAAGCCTGCGGAGCCGAGCTGGCAAAACAAATGCTTGACGATGCGGGTATTCCCCCGTTCATCGCACTGTACGGTGACCTTGGGGTCGGCAAAACCGCCTTTGTGCGCGGGTTTGCATCGGTCATCGCACCCGGGATAACGGTCCGTTCCCCCACCTTTGCGCTGGTGAACGAATACAAAGCAAAACCGCGACCGCTTTTCCATTTCGATATGTACCGCATTTCCAACGAGGATGACCTGCTCTCCATCGGATTTTACGACTACCTCGACCGACCGGGTATCTGCCTTGTGGAGTGGAGCGAAAACATTCCCTATGCCCTGCCCGACGATTATGTGCGCGTGGAACTGCGCAAGGATGACGCGGACAAGCCGGACAGCCGCACGCTGACGATTGAACAGATCGGAGGGTCCGCCTCATGATAACACTGGCTCTGGAAAGCGCGGCGGCAGTTGCTTCCGCGGCTTTGGTCGAGGACGGGAGAACGCTTGCGGAACTGACGCTTGACAGCGGCAACACGCACAGCGAAACGCTGCTTCCGATGGCAGATATGCTCTTCCGCCTGACCGACAGAACGCTCGCGGATGTGACTCTGTTTGCCGCAGATGTGGGACCCGGATCCTTTACCGGCATCCGCATCGGAGCGGCAACCGTTAAGGGGCTGGCATTCGGAAGCGGAAAATGCTGTCTCGGCGTTTCCTCGCTTGAAGCGCTCGCTTACGGTCTGCGCGGACAGGACGGCTTGATCTGCCCGGTTCTGAATGCGCGGCGCAGGCAGGTTTACACGGCGCTGTTCCGCTCCGAGGGCGGCAGGATCACGCGCCTGACCGATGACACGGTCTGCCTTGTCGATGAACTGGACGCGCGCCTTTCCGGCTATGCGGAGCCTGTCCTCTTTGTGGGGGACGCCTCCCCGCTTGCCGCCGAAACGGTTACGCACGCGGTCGAATCGGTCGCCGCGCCTCTGTTGCGGTCATCTGCGGCGGCAGTGGCATATGCGGCTCTGGCGGCATATGCGCGGGGCGAGCGCGGGACCGACGCAACGCTCTCCCCTGTTTATCTACGCCCCTGTCAGGCGGAACGCGAACGGTTGGAAGCGGAAAAGCAGAAAAACTGATTTTTATCCGAAAGGAACATACAATATCATGAAAACAACCAGAATCACAATCGGGTCCGACCATGCGGGCTACGGACTGAAACAAAAGATCATTGCACATCTGAAGGAGCTCGGAATCGAAGCGCTGGATGTCGGAACAGACAGTGAAGCAAGCTGTGACTACCCCGTGTTTGCGCATCGGGTCTGCAAAAACATTCAGGACGGCGTAACGGAGCTTGGTATTCTGATCTGCGGAACCGGCGTGGGAATGTCCATTGCCGCCAACAAGCATCGCGGCATCCGCGCGGCAGTCTGCTCCGATACCTTCTCGGCACGGCTGACCCGTCAGC
>CAKSUH010000314.1 GCA_934500855.1 uncultured Eubacteriales bacterium | reverse complement strand
TCAGAATGACCGCACATTGAAAGACACGCTGATGCCAACGGTCGAAAAGCTCGGAGACATCCGCCGCGTGCAGGGGGAAGTCAAAGGCATCCTGTTTGCCGCGCGGGTGGAATATCTCATCATGGCTTGCATGGTGGTCGGCAACCTGCCGCTACTGTATCTGCTGAATAAAGACTGGTACGCCGCATTGATGCATACCATCCCGGGCAAAATCACGCTTGCGGTCTGCGGTGCGGCAATTTTGGTGACCGGTTTGCGGATGCTCAAAATCACGAAGCCAATGGAATACGGGAGGTGACGGGATGATTTGGATGATGGTTGGCTTTTGCGCTGTATTTGCGGCAACCGGCATCGGCTTTCTGCTCGCCGAACGCCTGAAGCTCCCGAGCCGTGCCGCCTCCCGCGCCATGCACAGTATGGGACGAAACCGGAAGGACAAGCCGAATCCGCTGACGCTTCTCATGCGGGAGCTGTCCGGACGGCTTGCGGGAAAACTCCGCTTGAACGAGTACCGCCGCGCGCAACTGGAGGCAGACTTGCGGACGGGAGATATGACGCAGACGCCGGAGCAGTTCGTCGCGGAGAACATCGTCCGAGCAGGAATGGTTGCGGTGTTGGCTGTCCCGGTCGCGTTTTTATCAAAATTCCTCGCCCTTTTGCTGTTGGTCGTGGCAATCCTGCTCTACCGCCTCGGCAGTATGACCCTGCGAAAGAAAATCGGGGCAAGGCGGGCGCTGATTGAACTGGAACTGCCCCGATTCGTGGCGAATATCGAAAAGACCCTGCCGCACAGTCGGGATGTCCTTGCCATGCTCGAAAGTTACCGCGTGGGGGCTGGAGAAGAATTCGGGCGGGAACTGGACATCACGATTGCGGATATGCGAAGCGGCAACGATGAAGCGGCGCTCACGAGACTGGAGGCGCGGGTCGGGTCGTCGGCGCTGTCGGATGTTGTGCGCGGGCTGATCGGCATCCTGCACGGCGAGGACAACAGCGTGTATTGGGCGAATCTGTCGCTGAAATTCTCGGAGGCAGGACGGCAGAACCTGCGCGAGCAGGCAGGGAAAGTGCCGAAGCGTGTGCGGCGGCTGTCACTCGTTTTGCTCGGTTGCTTTTTCCTGATTTACATCGTGGTCATCGGCGAGGTGCTGCTGAACTCGCTCGGAGGGCTGTTCTTATGAGAAAGTGGAACAACCGCGGCGAGGGGTATGTCGAGGTCGCCATCAGTGTTTTGATGATTGCATTTGTGCTGGCCTTTGCCGTCAGTCTCGCGTCCTTTGTGGCGCTGAATCAGAACCTGAAAACGCTTGCGGACGGTATCACGGACTACGCGGCGGCAGAGGGGAGCATTGCGTTGGAGGACTACATCGCCAACCTGCGCCGTCAGACCGGCATCGACTTCACCTGCACCTTTGACGGAACGAATGCAGACGCGGACGGTTTTGTGCAGCTTGGTGACATGATTCAATGCAAGCTGACCTGCCCCGCACGGTTGCGCGGCTTTGGGGACTTCCTTTTCCCCGTGACGCTTCAAGCCGAATCCCGCGCGCGGTCGCGGGTGTACAGGAAATGAGGTAATATGAAAAGAGCAATTGAAAATCGCCGTGGGGAGGGGTATATCTGGCTTGCCGTCCTCGTCCTGTTCTTGTCGCTTCTGACCTCGGTTTTACTGTTATACCTGACCTTATGCGGGCAGGTGCTGAACGAACGGCGGGAGAAAAAGCAGGCGCTGGATTCCTACCTCGCGGAGTTTGCGAAGGCGTCCTATGATGCCATCCGGCAGGGGGACAGTTACGCCGATGCCATCGACTACGACAAATTGGTGGACGGTTGCCCGTCTGCTATCGGCGTAACGGATGCGGAAGTGACATTAGAGCGAGGAAACGGCTTCGGGCTGACCGTGCGCTATACGCTGAAAATCCCCGTAACATGGAACGGACGAACCTTCGGCACGCTGTCCGTCCCGATGCGGGTATCGTCT
>CAKSUH010000313.1 GCA_934500855.1 uncultured Eubacteriales bacterium | reverse complement strand
CGGAAGCCGCGCCCGCAGCCTCGGAGCCTGCCATAATGAAATCGTAAACCTGCTGTCCGTTCGTAATGCCTGCCGCCTGCTCCACAAGAATCGAGGGATCGATCGCCTTGATCGCGTCAATGCAGTCCTTGACATAGGACATTCCGCTCACCGCTCCGCCGCTTCCGCCGATCAGCTCGGAAGGCTCCGGGTTGATGATGTCGGGGTGCAGTTCGGCAATTGCCTTTGCCTCTGCAACCGTGTCCGCGCAGGCAAACACCAGCATATCCAACTCGTGCGCACGGTCGATCGTCTTTTTGATCTGCGGCAGGGACATCGGCTTCTCGCAGTGGTTGACCACCACGCCCGCCGCGCCCGCATCCTTCAGGGCTTCCGGCAGAATGTCCGCCATGCCGCGTCCGGGACGCAGGGTGTCCATGTAGGGTGCCAGCACAATCAGATGCTTGGTGTTCTCCACCACGCGGCGAAGCTCGACCGGCGTTGTGATGAACAGCACATCAATGTCGTACTTTTCCGCCGCGCGGTCAGCCGCCAGCGCATACTCCAGCACCTTGTCGCCCCAGATGTAGTTCTTCGTTCCGATTTCGAAATACGGAGTCCGAATGGTCTTTTTCATAATTTATTCTCCCTCACTTTTCCCGCAACCGTTATCGGTCGCTTTCCGATAGCGGCAGTATTTTTCATTGTAGAATGCCACGCCGTCGGCGTCCGGCGTATCGAACAGCGTGACCCGCGCCATGTTGGCCGCGGCATCCGAGAGGTCCCGATACAGACCCGCACCGACTGCCGCCAGCATTGCCGCACCGATACAGCAGGTATCCGCTTCCTCGGTAACCGCAATTCCGCATCCCGTCACATCCCGCAGGATGCCGCGCCAAAGCGCGCTGTGTGCGGTTCTGCCCGTCATGGTCAGCTTTTCCGCAGGACAGCCCAGCCGACTGTATTCCTCCAGAACGCGCCGCACTTCAAACGCAACGCCTTCCATCAGCGCTCTTGCGATGTCGTAACGGTCATGCGCCAGCTTCAGACCGATCATCTTCGCAGGCTCGTCCGGATTCCGATGCGGGAATCCCGCCCCCGCAAGATACGGTGCAAAGAAGAGATCCTTCGCGCTCTCGCGATGGGTCAGCGCGCCGGCGTCAAGCTCGGAATAATCGCTTCCGACCAGATTTTTGTACCATTTGAGCACCGACCCTGCGGAAACCAGCGACGCCATTGCGCCGTACAGCCCCGCAACCGGATGAATTCCGGGCGAAACATGGCTTTCCGACCGAATCAGCCGATCGGTCACCCCGAGCACCACCCAAGCGGTCCCCGTTGCCACCAGAACATCTCCCGCGTGCACCGCACCCGCGCCGAGCGACGCGCAGTACTGGTCATGCGCTCCGTTGCACACCGCCACATCCTGCGGCAGTCCCAACTCTTCGGCGGCGGTCGCGGTCAGATTGCCGATTACCGCCCCCGTCGGCAGTACCTCGGGCAACCGACTTTCGTCCAGCCCGAGCAATTCGAGGATTTCGGGGTCATACCGCTGTTCCTCGATGTTGTAGAGAATGCGAATCGCGGCGTTGGTCGGGTCGGTCACATTCCTGCCCGTCAGATACCGATTCACCGTTTCCAGCGTGGTATCGAAGCTGACGGCTTTGTCAAACACCTCGGGGGCGTTCCGACGAAGCCACAGCAGTTTTGCCGCGTCAAAGCCCGCTCCGACCTGCCAGCCGGACGCACGGTAGAGCCTCTCCCCTGCCAGCATCCGCAGATCGGCGGCTTCCGCGCGCGCACGCCCGTCCATCCATGTCATAACGGGGGTCAGCGCTTCTCCGTTCTCCCCACGCGCCCAGAAGCTGCCTCCCTGCGTGGAAAGCGAGATCGCCGCAATCCCTTCGGCAGGCACACCGGAAGCGGCAACGGCATCCCGCACGACCGTCCGCACGGCGCCGATCCAGTCTGCGGCATTCTGTTCCACACCGCCGTCATCGGTAAAGTGCAGATC
>CAKSUH010000312.1 GCA_934500855.1 uncultured Eubacteriales bacterium | reverse complement strand
GCATAGGCGGGTGCTCTTGGGGGAAGTTCTGGGAGAGTGAGGGAGGCTTGGAGGGAGAGAGAACCCTCTCCGAAAGAGGGTTCTCTCCCCCTCCGAGGTCTTCCCCCCTCACCCTTCCGAAAAGCGGTCAAGAAGCGATTCGACGGTCAAAGCCTTTTTTTCCTCGCCGCATACATCCAAAACAACCCTGCCGCCGTCCATCATGATCAGGCGATTGCCGTGAGCCAGAGCATCGCGCATATTGTGGGTTATCATCAGAGCGGTCAGCCCCTGCTCCGAGACAAGACGGTCGGTCAAAGACAGCACATTTGCCGCCGTTTTCGGATCCAAAGCCGCCGTATGCTCGTCCAGAAGCAGTAAGCGGGGACGGACGAGAGTCGCCATCAGAAGCGTCAGAGCCTGCCGCTGACCGCCCGAAAGAAGCCCCACGCGCGTGGTCATGCGATCTTCAAGACCAAGCCCCAGATCCGCCAGCAACTCGCGGTACTTCTCCTGCTCGCCCTTCGAGATCCCCCAACGAAGCGAGCGCCGTTTTCCGCGCCGCGCCGCCAGAGCCAGATTTTCCACAATCTGCATCGTCGGAGCCGTTCCCATCATCGGATCCTGAAACACCCTGCCGAGGAACCGCGCACGGGCGTGCTCGGGCAGGCGCGTGATGTCCTTGCCATCAATCAGAATCTGCCCGCGGTCGATCGGGAAGGTCCCCGCCACCGCATTCAGAAGCGTCGACTTGCCCGCGCCGTTTCCGCCGATGACCGTTACAAAATCACCGTCATTCAACCGCAGGTCCACACCCGCAAGCGCCACGCGCTCATTTACCGTCCCCGCGTGAAAGACCTTTTCGATTCCGCACAGTTCAAGCATTGCGGTCACCTCCCGTCGCCCGTTTTCCGCCGAACCGACCGTGCAGCTTGCGGTTCCAATACGGAATCGCAAGGAACACCGCCACAACCAAAGCCGAAAGCAGTTTGAGCAGGTCCGTATCAAGACCCAGATAGATTACCGTCTGATACACCAGATAATAGATCACACCGCCCAAAATCACCGAAAGCAGGCGGAAGGCAAAATTTCCGCAAATGCGGGAGAATACCGCGCCGCCGATGATGACCGCCGCAAGCCCGACAACGATCGCGCCGCGCCCCATGTTGATGTCCGCATTGCCGAGGAACTGCGCCAGAAACGCCCCGGAGAGCGCGACAATGCCGTTGGAAATCACCAGTCCCAGCACCGTTGCGCGGTTCGTGTTGATGCCCTGCGCGCGGCTCATGTGCAGACTGCACCCCGTGGCACGGAGCGCCGCGCCGATTTCGGTCCCGAAAAACCAGTACAGCACCGCAATCAGCACCGCAGAAGCGCCGACCAGAATCAGAATCGACCGTTCCACCCACAGCTGTGCCACCAGCACGCCGTAACTCCGCGCGGGCAACGCCAGATTCGCCTTGCCGAGGATTTTCAGGTTGACCGACCAGAGCATCAGCTGCGTCAGAATCCCCGACAGAATCGGCGGAATCCCCATCAGCGTATGAAACAGCCCCGTCACCAATCCCGCAAGCATCCCCGCCGCAAACGCCGCCGGCATCGCAACCCAGACGCTTGCGCCGTTGGTCATCAGAACCGTGCAGACCGCCGCGCCCGTGCAGATCGAACCGTCCACGGTCAGGTCGGCAAAATCCAGAATCCGGTAGGTGATGTATACGCCGATCGCCATAATCCCCCAGATCAGACCCTGCGCGATCGCACCCGGCAAAGAAGCTAAATAATTCAGCATTCCGTTTCCTCCGTTCCCGGACCGTCAGTCCATTTTTTCGTAGCCGTCCGGAGCCGTGAAGCCGAGGTCACGGCAGATCCGTTCGTTGTATAGCTTTTTCGGGTTCGCGTCGTAGCGGATCGCCATTTCGGAAATCTTCGCTTCCCCCCGCAGAATCTCCGCCGCCATTTTCCCCGTCTCGTAGCCGAGCGTGTAGTAATCAATGGAAAGCGTTGCAACGCCGCACCC
>CAKSUH010000311.1 GCA_934500855.1 uncultured Eubacteriales bacterium | reverse complement strand
GACCCAAACCGTTGCAAGCAGAAAGAGCTGCCCGTCAAACGCTTTGCGGCGGCAGAACAGGTTGGAAAGGAGGAATCCGAGCAGACTCCAGACCGAAACATAGAGGAACAGCGGATGAACGAAGATCATGTAATCCGCAAACAGGTTGTTGGGATAAAGTCCCATGCGGAACAGATGCCAGAAGGTCCCGTCTCCCGTGGGAAGCGCAACGGTCTTGCCGAACAGATTCAGCGCGGAGGTGTCGCGCATCCATGCGCTGTCGGCGTTTCCGTCCGCAAAAGCCGCAAACGCGCCGATGCAAAGGCCGAGCAGAAGCGCGGGCGTTAAAGCGTCGGCCGCCTTGTCGGTCCGTACCCTGAGCAGATGGGAAATGAGGAAAGGGAACAGCACCGTAAGCGCAATGCTGCCGAAAAAGCACAGGTCCGCCGCCCACGAAAGCCCTCGGAACGCGCCGAAGCTATCCGCAAAATAGAGAATGCGGGAGCCGAACAGTCCGCAAAGGATCAGCTCGAACAGGTCCTCGCCCGCAATGCCCTCCCGCCGACGGCAAAGGCACAATGCAAAGACGATTCCCGCGATCAGCGCGGCGAAAAGGATGAGCATCGACCATGTGATGTCGACCTTGCCGAACAGAGTGAAGGCTGTTTTGTTGAAGGAGAAGCGGGGGAGTCCCAGCCCCTCGAAAAATACGGTTACCTGATTCATGCTTTCAGTTTGCCTCCTTGTTGAGTTCTTCCTGCGGGCGGATGACCGACAGACAGCGCAGGTCCGCACGCGTCAGTGTGGGGAGCAGAGCGTTCACCTCGTCCGCCGTGATGTCCTCAATCAGCGCGGGCTGACCGAACAGGTCGGCACCGTCGAAGAGATAGGACAACAGTTCGTTTGCAATTTCTTCGGTGGAGTCATAGCTTTGCAGCTCGTCCGCGTACAGCACCCGCCGCGCGCGTTCGATTTCTTCGGGGGAAATGCCCGTTTCAACCAGCTTTTCGAGATAAGCGGCGATCCGCGTCTCCACCGCATCGGGATCGTCCGTTTCGCCCGAAACCGTGTGAAAAGCACAGCGGTCGGTGCCCGAATAGCTGTAGGTGTAAGCCGAGGTGAGCAACCCCTCTTCAAACAGGGAGCCGTAGAGCGCTCCCGCACGCGAGAACACGGCTTCGTCCAGAAGATTCATCACAATGTAGCGCCGCGCGCGTTCTTTCGGATCGGCGGGAAGGACGGGGTCCTTGAAGCCGAGCGTGAAAATCGGCTTTGCAACCTGCATCCGCGCCTCGACTCTGCGGGCTGTTACGGCTTCCGGTTCGGTGAACGGAGCGCGTTCGATCGGAATCCGCTCGGTTTCTTCGGGAAGGACTTTGTCGCAGACCGCCGCAACCTCCTCCGGCGTTACATCACCGCAGACCACCAGCGCCATGTTGGAAAGCTGATAGAAGATGCGGTAGCAATCGTAAAGCAGACGATCGGTAATTTCACCGATGGAACGCTCGGTTCCGCAGATGTTTTTACGGATGCCGCATTCCGCGTACATTGCTTCCATCAGCTGCTGGAAGCAACGGTCCCACGGGTTGTCATCGTACATCCGGATTTCCTCGGCGATGATGCCCTGTTCCTTTTTCACGGTTTCGGGCGTGAAATAGGGCGTGGTGACAAAGGTCAGAAGCTCCTCCAGAGCCTCGGAAAAGTGCTCCGTACAGCTGAAAAGGTACGCCGTGCGGTTGGCGGTCGTGTAGGCGTTCGCGTCCGCGCCCCAGACCGAGAATTTCGCAAACGAGTCACTGCCGTCCGGATTTTCAAACAGCTTGTGCTCCAGAAAATGCGCAACGCCGTCGGGAACGGTGATGAAGTTTCCGTCCGACGCGCGAAAGCCCGTGTCCATCGCGCCGTAGCGGGTGGAGAGAATCGCATAGGTCGAGGTCAGCTTTTTCGGGACCACCTAAACGGAAAGGCCGCGTCGGTGCCGCATTTCATAGTAATGCTTCCGCAGAAGCGCCGACTTAGATTCCTTC
>CAKSUH010000310.1 GCA_934500855.1 uncultured Eubacteriales bacterium | reverse complement strand
TCAGTAGTTTGCGTACAAAAAGTGAGAGTTACACCTGAATAGATTTGCATTTTCAAATCCAAACCTACAAGCGTGAGATTTACGCAAAAGCCTTCCCCTTCGAGGGGGAAGGTGGCGCCGCAGGCGCCGGATGAGGGAGTGTATAAATGTTTATGCTTATCATCTTGTCGTGCAGTACGAAAGGAAATCTTGCCCAAAGGCTTCCCCTTGGGGGGAAGCTGGCGCGTTAGCGACTGATGAGGGGTAAATCCGCACCACATAAAAACAAGGGTAAACCCCCTTGGTTAAAGTTTTGAAAGTTCTTAGAAAACTTTTTCAAAAGTTTTCTAAGCAGGGTTCGGGGCGGCGCCCCGAGGTCTTAATCTCGTAGCAGCCGGAATGCGTAGCGCGTAAACGGCTACAAAAAACAGTACCACATAAAAACAAGGGTAAAATCCCCCTTCATTAAAGTTCTTGAAATTCTTGAAATTGGATTGCAAGCAATCCAATTTTCACTTCATTTCAAGAAGTTTTTAAGTGGGGTTTGGGGCAACGCCCCAAGGTCTTACCCCCCTCAGAAAGGAAACGGTATGGAAGAAATCGAACAGAAGCATGTCCCGCACGCGTATGACGAAACGCAGATTCAGGTTCTGGAGGGACTGGAAGCGGTCCGCAAGAGACCGGGTATGTACATCGGGTCGACCTCTGCAAGAGGACTGCACCATCTGGTGTACGAAATCGTCGATAACTCCATCGACGAGGCGCTGGCGGGCAGATGCAAGCGGATTGAGGTCACCCTTCTGCCGGACGGCAGCTGCTCGGTACAGGATGACGGTCGCGGCATCCCGAGCGGCATTCACCCGAAAATGGGTATCCCGACGCTGGAAGTCGTGTATACTGTCCTGCACGCGGGCGGTAAATTCGGAGGAGACGGCTACAAATTCTCGGGCGGTCTGCACGGCGTGGGCGCGTCGGTTGTGAACGCGCTGTCGGAGTGGGTCGAAATCGACAACTGCCACGACGGCGAGCGCTATACCGAGCGCTTTGAACGCGGCAGGGTAGCGCGGAAATTCAAGGATGAGGGACCGACCGACAAGCACGGTCTGTATGTCCGTTTCAAACCGGACCCGGAGATTTTTGAGGAGACGGTGTTTGATTACGACATCCTGCTCAAGAGACTGCGCGAGCAGGCGTTCCTGAACGCGGGGGTCAACATTTCCCTGCGCGACGAGCGGCAGAAGCAGGAGGACGGGACCTACCGCGAGGACGACCTCATGTACGAGGGCGGTATCCGATCGTTTGTGGAGCACATCAATGCGCAAAAGCACTGCGAGATGATCCATCCCGATGTCATTTATATGCGCGCGGAGAAAGAGGATTGCGTTGCCGAGGTGGCGTTGCAGTACAATGACAGCTACAACGAGGTGCTCCTGACCTTTGCAAACAACATCAACACAGTGGAAGGCGGAACGCATGAAGTCGGCTTCAAGACCGCGCTGACGAAGGTGTTTAACGACTACGGCAGAAAGTACGGCATTCTCACGGATTCGGACAAGAACCTCTCGGGAGAGGATGTGCGCGAGGGACTGACGGCGATCGTGTCGGTCAAGCTGACCGAGGCGCAGTTTGAGGGACAGACAAAGGCCAAGCTCGGCAACGCCTATATCCGCACATTGGTGGATAATGTGGTCAATGAGCAGCTTACGACTTATTTTGAGGAGCATCCCGCCGTTGCGCGCGTGATCCTCGACAAGGCCATGACCGCCAACCGCGCGCGGGAGGCCGCACGCAAGGCGCGCGAGTCCATCCGCCGCAAGACTGCTCTCGGCGGCGCGGCCATGCCGGACAAGCTGCGCGACTGCAACGAGACCGATCCTACGCTCACGGAGCTGTATATCGTCGAGGGCGATTCCGCAGGCGGCTCCGCCACGCAGGGACGCGACTCGCGCTTCCAGGCGATTTTACCGTTGTGGGGTAAGATGCTCAACGTGGAAAAGGTCCGCGAGGACCAGGTGATCGGCAACTATA
>CAKSUH010000309.1 GCA_934500855.1 uncultured Eubacteriales bacterium | reverse complement strand
GGCGTTACCTGTGCAGCAAAACCCGCGTTTCCCTGCTTCCCCGCAAGGGAGACCACCCTCTGCGCCGCTTTCTTTCGCTTCTCGCAATCGGGTCCCCGTCCCTCTTCCGACAGGGGTTGGCAGGCGTTGCTTCCGCACTTCTGCTTCGCCGTGCGCGGGAATGGGGCGACGCGACTGCGGCGGCGGTATCGGTCAATGCCCGCGTCTTTTTGTTGCTTTACAGCTTCTGCCTCGGTGTCGGTCAGGGTCTGATGCCTGCGGCAGGCTTCAATAAAGGTGCGAACCGACCAGACCGCGTGCTGTCGCTCTCCCGTTTTGCACTGATTCTTGCAACGGTTCTGATGGCAGCGCTCTCGGTGCCAACCGCAATTTTTGCGCCCCGCCTGATCGGTCTCTTCCGTCCCGACCGTGAGGTCATCCGCGTCGGAAGCGTCATGCTCCGCGCGCAATGCGCGGTCCTGTTCCTGCACGGCGTCATCGCAGTAACCAATATGCTTCTTCAGGCACTGGGAAACGCCTTTCCCGCCGCGCTCATTGCAGCCGCAAGGCAGGGACTCTGCTTTGTGCCGACCGTCCTGTTCCTCCCCCGCATATGGGGGCTGACGGGACTGCTTGTTTCGCAGGCTGTTGCCGATGTGTTGACTTTTTTCCTTACCCTGCCGTTTTTGGTCCGCACCCTGCGCGGTCTGCGTAACTGCAGCGCGGAAAAAGCATAGCACCCGCAAACAGCTGTCCGACGGGTGCTACCGCTTCTATCATCAATAAAAATACTCGATGTGCTTTACAACATAATTGACCATTCTGCCGCGCAGATACGGCAGATTCTTCCGCAGGAATTCCTTTACCCTTGCGTAATCGTCATCGGTCCGCTCCAGAATCAGGCGGAAGGCTTCCACCATCTTCTTCTCCCCGGCAACCTCAAGCGCCTCGTAAATCGCGTTCAGGTTTTCCTGCGGCGCGGTTTTGAGGTAATTCCAGTAGCCCGAATCGGGTCCCTGCTCGCCGAGGTCATACAGCATCTTGTATGCAACCAGCGGTTTGTAGACGCTTTTGTAACCGAAGGTGTCGTCCTCATGCAGAAGGACATCGCCCTTCCAAAGCTGTTCGGGAGATTCGGAAATCCGCGTGAACAGGAAGGTCATGCGCTCGCTGACCACGGAAAACTTCAGCTTTTCAACCGGGATGTTCTTTTTCTTGACCCGGTTATACAGGAAGAAGTTCGGGTAGGTGTCGCGCGACAGCCACTGATATGCGCCGATCAGAATCGCCAGAAGCAACATCAGAATCGCGCAGATGACCGACAGCACTTTCTGATATCCCACCGTTGCGCGCGGAACCGCCACGGCAAGCAGCAGAATTGCCCCCACCGCAAAAACCGCAAGTCCTATCCACAGCACAATGGGCAACAGCTTTTTCCGATTGGACCGTTCCGTTGCTTCCGTTGCCTCCGTTGCTTTCGTTGCCTTCGTCATTCCCATTTCAACATCTCCCTCCGACATGACACTTCGTACCGACCGGACCGCCCGTGCATACCCGATGCCGTGCGTTCCGCCTGTCCCGGTTCCCTCAATCAATCCGCACGCGGCGAACATTCGGGGCTTCTCTTTTATTATAGCATATTGCGTTCGCCTTTGCAAGGCTTTTTTCTGTTTTTTTTCGGTTTGGACGATTATTTTCCCACCCTGCGCAACGAGTTGAGAAGGATATACACCCCCACCAGCAAAAGCGTGGCACCCGAAAGGATCAGATACATTGCGGGAACCGTCACCTGTGTTCCGAAGAACGAAAGGTTGCAGTCAACGGAATCGCGGATTCCCGTCAGAACTTCCTCGGGAAATCCCGCCGTGTCCCGCATTTCGCGGAGCACGCCCGCCATCGCATGGTTGCGGAGAAGGCAGGTTCCGTAGGTTCCGGGCAGGAAGGACAGCACCCGTTGCAGTCCCGTTCCGAAACTCGAAATCGGCATATAAGCGCCGCAGATAAAGCCGTATCCCGCGCTGACAATCGTTC
>CAKSUH010000308.1 GCA_934500855.1 uncultured Eubacteriales bacterium | reverse complement strand
CGGTAACGCTCAATATCGTTGTTCTGGAGATAGTTGAGCAGATTCCGTCTGTGACCGATCATCTTCTGCAGTCCGCGACGGCTGTGGAAGTCCTTCTTGTTCTGCTTGAGGTGCTCGGTCAGGGTGTTGATGCGGGAGGTCAGAACCGCGATCTGAACCTCAGGCGAACCGGTGTCGCCCTCGTGCATTGCGTACTGGCTGATAATTGCCTGTTTCTCGTCTTTGGTCATCATGGTAAGTTTCCTTCACCTTTCAAAAATATTTATGCGCAGGCACAGCAACCGGTGGGTGAAGAACCGCAGCAAAAGCTGCCGACAGTCTGTATCCGGAAACCGAGCAAGCGTCATACATGGGTATTATATCACACTTTTCCGCTTTTGTAAATAGCTTTTCCGAAAAAAACCGAAAACTTTTTGTACGGTTCCTTTACACTTATAAACGGAAGCCGGAAATCAAAACATCCGCAAACCGGATTAACAGCTGCACGGCACCGTAACCCGCCCCCAAACCCGTAAGCAGTCTCCTCGGATTTGTCGACCGATATTTTGTGCAGTACTGAACGGTTCCGTCCGCAACCATCAGACCGATCAGAACCGCCGACAAAATTCCGTTTCCGCGCCAAAGCAACAGCGAAACGGGAAATGACAGCACTGCGCCGCACAGAATTCCCGTACATCTGGCGCACAACGGAAGCTGATACCCTCCGATAAAAAAGGAGCGTTCGGGAAGTTGGTGGCATCGGAACACTTTACGACCGATTTCCATCATCTTTTTCCAGTTCCGGTATGTTCGCTCTGTTTTCATCAGAATTCATGGTTGCAGTTCATGCACTTTCGGACGGTCTTTGTGTCTTGATCTTTTACCCCGCACAGTAAGCCGAGCGGTCCGCACAACAAATAGCCGCAGCACGCATCCGATTTGTCAAATCTTTGCCCGCCCTGTGAGGTGATAAAATGAATGTTTGCGGAACCGCATTGCGGGCATTTGATAACAGAATTTCCGGGTACACTGCGAGGCGTTCCGCAATTCGGGCAAAAATTGCTTGCCGGCTCCAGCTTTACCCCGCAGTTCGGGCAGAAGTTACTTTCTGTATTTTCGTTTGGCATTCTGCATTCCCCTTTTCTATCTCCGCGGAATTCGTTTTCCGTCTCGGAATCGTTAGTCTCGCCCGATCGACCGTATGCCCAGCAAAAAATAACAATCAAGGCTAATATGCCAAAAACCCCGAACACTAACCCTGCAATTTGCGGATCCGTCATGCTGCTCTCCTTTTCTTTCGGTGTTTCCCGTCAGTCCTTCACGAATTCCCGATAAATGGCGTTCAGCGCCCGTTCAAGGTCCTTTTCCTCAACGCCGACAATGATATTCAGCTCGCTGGATCCCTGGTCGATCATGCGGATGTTGACCCCGGCGCCCGAGATGGCATCAAAAACCCGCGCCGCAGTTCCCCTTGCCTTGACCATTCCCCGTCCCACAACGGCAAGCAGGGCAACGCCGTCCTCGCAGACAATGCTGTCGGGGCGGCAGACGCGATTGATGGAGGAAAGGAGCTTTTCCCGTCTGCCCTCCAGTTCGCTGCTTGCCACGATCATGCTCATGGTATCCACGCCCGACGGCAGATGTTCGAAGGAAATCTCATTATCCTCCAACACATCCAGCATCTTGCGCGCAAAACCGATCTCGGAGTTCATCATATCCTTTTCCACCGAGATGACCGAAAAGCCCTTCTTCCCCGCAATTCCCGTAATGACGGTCTTTGCGTCGTATTCGCTCGTTCCCGCAACGATCATGGTTCCCGGTGCGTCCGCGTCGTTGGTGTTTCGGATGTTGATCGGAATTCCCGCCGCGCGCACGGGGAAAATCGCCTCCTCGTGCAGGACCGAAGCGCCCATATACGAAAGCTCCCGCAATTCGCGATAAGTCACCGTGCGGATCGGGCGCGGATTCTTCACAATGCGCGGATCCGCCATCAGGCATCCCGAAACATCGGTCCAGTTCTCGTACAACTCCG
>CAKSUH010000307.1 GCA_934500855.1 uncultured Eubacteriales bacterium | reverse complement strand
TTGAAAGAAGGTTCTGAGAACTCCGAGAACTTTCCCCCACGGGACGGATTTTCGCTTTGCGGAATCCGTCCCGTGGGGGAAAGCCTGAATTTTTCGGAAGCCTTTCAAGGCGGATTTGGATGAAGTACGAAGCATAGCACCGTGCAAAACATTTGGGGGAAGTTCTTGAAGGGGCTTGGGGAAACTTCTTTCAAGAAGTTTCCCCAACGCATCCTTTTTTTCGAAATTCCTCTTGCAAAAACGGGAAAGTCATGGTATACTGTTAGTATCGACAAAAACAGTCACTTTTTATATAAAAGGAGAAGAAACATATGGGACTGATTAAAGCATTCGGAGGCGCTCTCGGCGGCACGCTTGCCGACCAATGGAAAGAGTATTTCTACTGTGATTCCCTTGCGGACAATGTTCTGGTTGCAAAGGGACAGAAGCGCACCTCGCGCCGTTCCTCCAACACCAAAGGAGAGGACAACATCATTTCGGCAGGTTCGGGCATTGCGGTCAACGAAGGACAGTGCATGGTCATCGTCTGCCAGGGCGAGGTCGTGGAATTCTGCGCGGAGCCGGGTGAATTCACCTACGACAAAACCGCCGAGCCAAGCCTGTTTACCGGAAGCCTCGGCAAAGCAATCCTCGGAACCTTCGCAACCATCGGTCGCCGCTTTACCTATGGCGGAGACACGGGAAAGGATCAGCGGGTCTACTACTTCAACATCAAGGAAATTCCGGGAAACAAGTACGGCACGGCAAGCCCCGTTCCGTTCCGCGTGGTGGACCGCAATATCGGACTGGATGTTGACATCTCCATCCGCTGCAACGGCGAATTTTCCTACAAGATCGTCGACCCCCTGCTCTTCTACAAGAATGTATCGGGCAATGTCACCGACCTTTACACCCGCGACCGCATCGACAGCATGCTCAAAACCGAGCTGCTGACCGCGCTTCAGCCCGCCTTTGCAAAGATTTCCGAACAGGGCATCCGCTACAGCGCGCTCCCGGGACACACCGTTGAGATTGCCGACGCGCTCAACGAAGTGCTTTCCAAGAAGTGGGGAGAACTGCGCGGCATCAAGGTCTGCTCCTTCGGCGTCAATTCGGTTACCGCGTCCAAAGAGGACGAGGACATGATCAAGCAGTACCAGAAGAGCGCGGTCATGCGCGACCCGGGTATGGCGGCGGCAATTCTGACCGGCGCGCAGGCGCAGGCTATGCAGGACGCGGCAAAGAATCAGGGTCAGGGCGGCGCATTCATGGCGTTTGCGGGCATGAACATGGCGCAGAATCAGGGCGGCGTGAATGCAGGTCAGCTGTACCAGATGCAGGCACAGCAGCAGGCTGCGGCGGCGGAAGCGGCAAAACAGGCGCAGGAAAAGAAACCCGCCGCCCCTGCAGGATCGTGGACCTGCAAGTGCGGCGCGGTCAATACCGGCAAGTTCTGCGCGGAGTGCGGCGCTCCGAAGCCCGATGACTTCTGGACCTGCACCAAGTGCGGCGCAAAGAACAAGGGCAAATTCTGCTCCGAATGCGGTGCAAAACGCCCCGCAGGCGCAAAGGTCTACCGTTGCGACAAGTGCGGTTGGACGCCCGAGGATCCCGCGCACCCGCCGAAGTTCTGCCCCGAATGCGGCGATGTCTTCGACGACAACGATACGAACTGACTTTTTCGGAGGAGTAACCGATTATGGCTGACGAAACCGTACTGGAATACAAATGTCCCTGTTGCGGCGCCGGGCTGAAGTTTGACGGAGGGACGCAGGAATTGGTTTGCGAGTACTGCGACAACAGATTTTCCGTTGAACAACTGGAACAGCTGGCGAAAGCGGAGCAGGACGAAAAGAACACCTCCGAGCCGGAATGGTCGGATTACGAAGGGACCGAAACCGAGGGCGAACAGACGGCATTCATCTGCCAATCCTGCGGCGCGGCGCTGGTCGGCGACGATACGATGATGGCAACCGAATGCCCCTATTGCGGCAATCCCGCCATCATCAAAGAGCGCGTCAGCGGTTCGCTTCGCCCCGATTACATCATCCCCTTCCGTCTGGACCGTCAGGCGGCGAAGGAT
>CAKSUH010000306.1 GCA_934500855.1 uncultured Eubacteriales bacterium | reverse complement strand
AAGGTCTTGAAGGTTCTTAGGGGACTTCTCCTTAAGAAGTCCCCTAAGCAGGGCTTGGGACAGAGTCCCAAGGTCTTATTCCAAATACCCCTCCCTGTAAAGTAACTCCGCAATCAGAACCGCACCGCCTGCAGCGCCGCGAAGGGTGTTGTGGGAAAGGCCGACAAACTTGTAGTCGAAGAGCGAGTCTTCGCGAAGCCTGCCGACGGAAATGCCCATTCCACCCTCAAGATCGCGGTCAAGACGCGCCTGCGGGCGCGCGTCATCTTCAAAATAAGTGATGAATTGCGCGGGCGCGTGCGGGAGCTGCAGAGCTTGCGGCTTGCCCGAGTAGGAACGCCAAGCGTCGAGAATCTGTTCGCGTGAAGGTTTCTCGCGGAACTTTACAAAGACCGCCGCCGTGTGACCGTCCGAAACGGGAACGCGGATGCACTGCGTTGTGATGAGCGGAGCGGAAGCTTTGACAATCTGCCCGTTTTCCACGCGTCCCCAGACCTTGAGCGGTTCCTGCTCGCTCTTCTCTTCCTCGCCCGCAATGTAGGGAATTACATTGTCAACCATCTCGGGCCACTCGCGGAAGGTTTTGCCCGCCCCCGAGATTGCCTGATAGGTCGTCGCCACCACCTGTTCGATGCCGAACGGCAACAGCGGCGTGAGCGCGGGAACATAGGACTGAATCGAGCAGTTCGGCTTGACCGCAATGAACCCGCGGCGGGTTCCCAAACGAGCCTTCTGCGCATCAATGACTGCCAGATGCGCGTCATTGATCTCGGGAATCACCATCGGGACATCCGGTGTCCAACGGTTTGCCGAGTTGTTGGAGACAACGGGAAGCTCGGCGCGCGCGTAGGCTTCCTCAAGCGCCTTTGTCTCGTCCTTTTTCATATTGACCGCGCAGAATACGAAATCGCATTTTGCCGCCATCGCGGGGATGTCGGCGGCATCCGTTATCACCATGTCGCGCACGGCGGCGGGAATCGGGACCGCCATTTTCCACCGACCTTCCACTGCTTTTTCGTAAGTCTGTCCCGCAGACCGCGCGGAAGCCGCGAGTGCGGTCACCTCAAAATAAGGGTGACCATCCAAAAGTGTTAAAAAGCGCTGACCGACCATACCTGTCGCGCCGATGATGCCGACTTTTTTCTTTTCCATAATCAACCTGCCCTCCGGTACTGTCAATAGTATATTCTATTATACTGCATTTGTGACGGAAATGCAAGATGTCTTTTCAGATTTCTTCGGAAAATACAAAAATACAGTCTCGGAAGTCGCGATTTTTGCAGGAATTGAAGAACAAACATTCATAAATGGGGGACCAAATGAAATTACACTATGTCGCAACCTGCCTGTTCGGGCTGGAAAAACCGCTCGGGGAAGAACTGGATGCACTGGGACTTGCCCGCACGGAAACCATGGACGGGCGGGTCTTTTTTGAAGGGGACGAATCCGCTTTGGCGCGCGCGAATATCGGTTTGCGGTGCGCCGAGCGGGTCCTGCTGCTCGTCGGTCGCTTCCCCGCAGAGAGTTTTGACGCGCTCTTTGAGGGAACCAAAGCGCTCCCGTGGGAGGATTGGATCGGGCGGAATGACGCATTTCCCGTCAAAGGGCACGCCATCAAAAGCAAGCTGCACTCTCTGCCCGACTGCCAGAGCATTGTCAAAAAAGCCGTGGTCGACCGCCTGTCCTGCGCTTACGGACAGAAGTGGTTCGCCGAGGCAGGCGTGAAGTATCAGATTGAATTTTTTATTTTTAAGGATGTCGCGTATCTGATGATCGATACATCGGGCGTGACCCTGCACAAGCGCGGCTACCGTCCCGATGCGGGCGAAGCCCCGCTGCGCGAAACGCTCGCCGCGGCACTGGCACTCAATGCCCGCCCGCGTGCGGATGTCCTGTTTTGGGACCCCATGTGCGGATCGGGGACCATTGCAATCGAGGCGGCAATGATACTCTCCAACCGCGCCCCCGGGTTGGGCCGCACTTTTGCGGCGGAAGCCTTTCCGCAGATTTCCCGCGCTGTCTGGACAGACGAGCGGGCACGCGCCGAGGCGGCAATCCTGCGCGATGCGGACTACGAGGTCTGGGCT
>CAKSUH010000305.1 GCA_934500855.1 uncultured Eubacteriales bacterium | reverse complement strand
TCAACCGAAGGGTCCGAAACGCGACCGTCCTCCGAAAGCCCGCGACAGGAGAAAAAAACAATGTCCGCATTGATCCCCGAAACGAATTGCTCCGCCTGCGCACCGACATAGGAGTAGGAGTTGTTCAGCATCTTCCCGCCCGTGCAGTAGTTGCAAAGCCCCGCCTCCGCAAGCGCCAGAGCCGTCTTTGCTCCGCTCGTTACCACCGTCAGATCCTTTTTCGCCGCCAGAAACGGCACCAGATGGAACGCGCTCGTCGAGCCGTCCAGAAGCACCACCATGCCGTCCTCCACAAGCGCCGCCGCGCGCCGCCCCATCGCCGTTTTCGCCGCGCTCTTTTCGTTCTCGCGGAACACGAACGGAATCAGCGTCTCCGCCCCCTCGGGCAGAACCGCGCCGCCGTAAACCTTGTGAATCAGCCCCTTCGCATCCAGCTCGGTCAAGTCTCGCCGTACCGTCGGCTCGCTCACATACAGAATCGCGCTCATCTGCGCCACGCTGATTTTCGGCTCTTGCCGCAATAACTCCAGAATCCGCTCCTGCCGCTCGCTGATGGTCATATTCCCGCCCTCCCGCATGATGATTCCACGCCGTTTGATGATTATTTGTCAACTTTTTCGGCGGGTCTTGATTATTTGCGCATTTTCAGCTATGATTATAGCATAAACCAAGCGCCGCGTCAAGTCATTTACGCGGAGAAAAGGAGTTTTTATGTTTGATTTGCAGGAACTGCTGAGCCATCCCGAAGGGGTCGCGTGCAAATGCGGCAAAATCCACAAGGCGGGCTTTTCCCATGTTATCATCGAATCGGGCGCAATCCGTCGGGTTCCCGAGGTCGTGCGCTCCTACGGCGCAAAGAAAGTTTTTCTGCTGGCGGATCATAACACCTACGCCGCCGCGGGCGAGCAGGTTGCAAAGATTCTTTCCGACGCGGAAATCCCCTGCACGGTCTACTGCCTGCCGGGAGAGGAACGGATCGAGCCGGACGAACACGCAATCGGGTCGGTCGTCATGCATTTTGACTACGCCTGCGACCTGATTCTCGGCGTCGGATCGGGCGTCATCAACGACATCGGCAAGATCGTTGCAAACCTGACGAACCGTCAGTATGTCATTTTCGGGACCGCGCCGTCGTTGGACGGTTACGCGTCCGCCACCTCGTCCACCATCCGCGACAGCCTCAAGGTGTCGCTGGACAGCCGCGTGCCGGATACGGTCATCGGCGACCTTGACATTCTTGCCGCCGCGCCGATGCGGATGATCCTTTCGGGTCTGGGCGATATGCTGGCGAAGTACATTAGCATTGCCGAGTGGCGCATTTCGCACATCATCAACGGCGAGTACTACTGCGAGACGGTTGCAGGCTTGGTCAACGAGGGTCTGCAGGCGTGCATGGACAATCTGGAAGGCATTGCAAAGCGCGACAAGACCGCGATTGCGGCGGTCATGAACGGGATGGTGCTGTCGGGCATTGCCGCAAACTACGCGGGCGTATCGCGCCCCGCTTCGGGCATGGAGCACTACCTCTCGCACATCTGCGATATGCGCGGGGTGGAGTTCGGTCTGCCGTTTGACCTGCACGGCATTCAGTGCGGCGCGGCGACGGTGATCTGTCTCGGGATTTACGAGAAGCTGCGGACGGTCAAGCCCGACCGCGAAAAGGCGCTTGCCTATGTGGAAAAGTTCTCCTACGCCGACTGGGCGGAAAAGTTGCGCGCATGGCTCGGCAAGAGCGGCGAAGCGATGATCGCCAACGAGGCGCACGAAAAGAAATACGACAAGGATCTGCACCGCGCGCGCTTGGAGCGGATCATTGCGCACTGGGACGAGATCGAGGCGGTCATTCACTCCCTGCCGCTGCCTTCGGAAATCGTTCCGAAGCTCCGGGCAATCGGTCTGCCCGTTTCCTTTGCGGAGCTTGGCTTCTCCCCCGAGGAGGAGCGGAACGCGATCCTCTTCAGCAAGGATGTGCGCGACAAGTACATCGGTTCCCGCCTGATGTGGGATCTCGGGATTCTGGACGAGATTGTGAAATAACCGTCACTTTGCCCTTTTCTTTGCGTTTGGTCTTGACATTCCGGCGGATTTGTGGTATTATATACAG
>CAKSUH010000304.1 GCA_934500855.1 uncultured Eubacteriales bacterium | reverse complement strand
TACCTATACAACAAGTGGTCGCCTGACGCTCAACTGGTCCGTCCGCACCCCGAATCCGACCCTGACCTACCGACTGACCGTCGGCGACACAGAGCTTCTGCTCTCCCTGGATCCCGCAACCGAATGCTGGATCCTCACCAAAAACTGAAAATCCATATTTCACATTTCGGAGGAACAAAAAATGAAGAAAATCGTAACCATGATCACCGCCCTTGCCCTCGTGCTCGGGCTCGCCGCCTGCGGCAAGAACAACCCGAATCCGGACAGCACGTCCGGCACGACACCCGGCGAAAGCACAACGGTATCGACCGAGCAGACCACCGACACAAATCCCCCCGCGACGGATGCGGCGGACAGCCCGAAGGCGCTGCTTGAAGCCATCTGGAATCAATACAAAGAAGACGACAAGTTCCCCGCCGCCGGCGGCGACTACGATGAAGCAAACATGGTCGACGGAGCGCCCGGCAATGTCGGACTTGACAATGCAGACGATGTTGAACGCCTGGTCGGCTTCCCCGCTGCCTCGATCGGCGAGATTGACGCTGCGGCATCCCTCTTCCACATGATGAACGGCAACACCTTCACCTGCGGCGCATACCGCGTGAAGGAAGGCACCGATATGGACGCGCTGGCGCAGTCCATCCGTGACGCAATTCAGGGCAGACGCTGGATGTGCGGATTCCCGGACAAGATCATTGTGGCAACGGTGGACAACTATATCGTTTCTGTCTTCGGTCTTGAAGACCTTGTAGACAACTTCCGTGACACGATGGTTTCGGTCTACCCCGCAACCTCCGTCGTCTTTGACGAACCGATCGAATAAACCCGACAATTTCAAAAAGTTTAACACCTGAGAGAATCATCATGAAAAAGCTGCTTGTAACCCTTTCCGCGCTCACACTTGTCCTATCCTTCGCCGCCTGCGGCAAACAGGATGTCCCCCCTGTAACGGCGGATGATACGACCGTCTCTTCTGCGGACACCACAACCGACACAACCGAGGCAAGTAAAGAAACGACCGTTTCTTCGGATACCGACGCAGCGGTGACCGAGGGCGCCGCTACAAGCGCGCCCGAAACGAGCGCAGCGGAAGAGACCACCAAAGCCACCGAGGCAACCGCGACGGAAGCGCCGGTGACGTCGGAAACCACAAAAGCGCCCGCTGAGACCACGGAAACCACGCCGGCGGCAACCACGGAAACGACCCCTTCTGCAACCGAAGCCACAACCGAGGCTACGACCGAAGCGACCACCGCGCCCGAAACGCCCGATGCAGGCACAAACGCAGCACTTGAGGTGCTGAACAAGATCTGGGATGCATATCCCGCAGACAACAAGTTTTCATCTTTCGGCGGCGACATGGAAAGTGCCGTTATGGACGCCCCCGGCGCCGTAACGCTGGATGCGGCAACACTGGATCGTTCGCTCGGCTTCCCGCAGGACTCGATCGACAAGATCAGCGCGGGTGCATCCCTCATCCACATGCTGAACACCAACACCTTCACCTGCGGCGCATATCGGGTCAAGGACGGCGAGGACACGGCAGTGCTTGCCGAAGCGATCCGCGCAAACATTCAGGCGCGCCACTGGATGTGCGGTTATCCCGAGACCCTTCGCATTCTGACCGTCGGCGACACGATGATCTCGATGTTCGGCAACAGCGACCTGATCGATGCGTTTGTCGAGGCGGCGCAGTCGGTATATACCGATCTTGAAATCGTCGTAAACGAACCTATTCAATAAACAAAGGTATTCAAAATGCTGTTTTCAAGTATACCGTTTCTTTATTATTTCCTGCCGTGCGTACTGCTGCTTTACGCCATCGCACCGCGAAAACTGAAGAACAGCGTACTTCTGTTTTCCAGTCTGTTTTTCTACGGCTGGGGTGAGCCGAAATATCTCATCCTGATGCTGATCTCCATCACGCAGGGTTATATCTTCGGCAGACTGGTTGAGAAATACCGCGGCAAAGGGCTTGCAAAGCTGTTCCTGACGCTCTCCGTTGTGTTCAGCTTTGCCATGCTCGGCTATTGCAAATACGCTGACTTCTTCATCTCCAGCTTCAATGCCGTCACCGGGCTGTCGATCCCGCTCCTGAAGATCGCGC
>CAKSUH010000303.1 GCA_934500855.1 uncultured Eubacteriales bacterium | reverse complement strand
GTGTATGCCAAAGAGGTATCCTTAATCAGCGTAATCACTTCGTTCGTAACGGTCGGCAGAACCCTGCGGGTCAGTTGCGGCAGAACAATATGCCGAAAAGTCGCCGCGCGCCCATACCCCAACACCTTTGCCGCTTCGTATTGCCCGACCGGAATCGACTCCAATCCCGCGCGATAAATTTCCGCAAAATAGGCGGCATAGTTGATAACAAAGCCGATCAGCACCGCAATCAGGCGGTAGTTTCCGCCGAACAGACTGCCAAGCGACACGCCAAACAGGTAGTACGGCGCAAAATATACCACCACCAATTGAAGCATCAGCGGAGTCCCGCGCATGACCGAGATGTAGATGCGGAAAATCCACTGCAGGATCGGGTTCTTTGCCCGCCTGCCGAAGCAGACCAGAAGTCCGAGCGGCAGGGAGAACAACAGGGTCACGCAGAAGATGAGAAGCGATGTCAACATCCCGTTGCCGAGCATCGAAAGCATATTCGTAAAGGACAAAACAGTCAATTCCTTTCCGTATTTTTTTATTTTCCGATCAGAATCGCTTCGGGGGCAATGCCGTATTTTTCAGCCAATGCTTTCAGCGTGTTTCCGTCGGCGGCGATCTCCTTCATTGCATTGTTGACCTTATCCCGCAGTTCGGTGTTTCCGAGGCGGAAGCCAACGCCGTATTGCTCACGGTTCACGGTTTCTTCCAGAATGCGGTAATCGGATTTATCCGCAACCAGATATTTCGCAACGGCTTCGTCGATCACGAGAGCCTCAAACGATCCCGCCTTCAGTTCGCTGAATCCCTGCGTATAATCGGGGCAGGTCAGATACTTGCCGTCCTTGAAACTGCCGACCAGTGCTTCGTTGTTTTTCAGCGCCGATTCGCCGGACGAACCGGTCTGAACCGAAACCGTCTTCCCTGCGAGATCCGCAAGCGAGGCGATTCCCGAATCGCTCTTGACCAGCACAACGATGGTGTTGTCAAGATAGCGGTCCGACCATGTGTACTCGGCTTCCCTGCCCTCGTAGGTAAAGCCGTTCCAGATGCAGTCAATATTTCCCGCGCTCAGTTCCTTATCCTTCAGATTCCAATCGATCGGAACCAGTTCCAGCGTCAGTCCGAGGCGGTTGCAGACCAGTTTTGCATACTCGATATCAAAGCCCGCATACTGTTGCGTCTCGGTATCAAGGTATCCATAAGGCGGATAGGACGCGTCAAATCCGAGCTTGAGGGTTCCGGTCGATTTTCCGTCCGGCTTGAAGGTGGTTTGCGTAGTTTTCCCGCAGGAAGCGGTCATCAGAACCGTTGCGGTCAGAAGCAATACGGCAATCAAAAAAACAGTTTTTTTCATAAGAGGTTCCTTTCCGACCCGCACTGGGTCATCCGATATGATCCGCCCCGGAAACGGAACGGCTTGTTGCTTTAACATTTTACCATGCTAAAGCGCTAAAGTCAACCCCTATTTGAAAAAAACTGCTTTTTTTATAAAAATTTCATTTCGATTCGCCTGATTTTGTGCAGTTTTCCGCTTCTCTGCCCTGCTCAAGCCATTTTTTCAGGTATTGTCCCGTGTAGGATTTCTTCACTTTTGCAACCTCTTCTGGAGTTCCCGCTGCCAGCAGTGTGCCGCCGCCGTCTCCTCCTTCCGGTCCGAGATCGATGATATAATCGGCTGATTTGATGATGTCCGGGTTATGCTCGATAACCAGAACCGTGTTCCCGCCGTCACAAAGCCGCTGCAGAATTTCAAGCAGTTTGGAGACATCCGCGGAATGCAGTCCCGTGGTCGGCTCGTCCAGAATATAGATGGTCTTGCCCGTGCCGCGCTTGGCAAGTTCGGTTGCCAACTTGACGCGCTGTGCCTCGCCGCCCGAAAGCGTGGTGGATGACTGCCCGATCCTGACATACCCCAGTCCCACATCGTAAAGCGTTTGGAGTTTACGCTGAATACCCGGCAGACCGTCGAAGAAAGAAAGCCCTTCCTCCACCGTCATTTCCAGCACATCGGAAATATTTTTGCCTTTGTAGTGCACATCCAAAGTGTCTCGGTTATAGCGTTTGCCCTTGCAGACATCGCAGGTTACATATACATCCGGCAGGAAGTGCATCTCAATAC
>CAKSUH010000302.1 GCA_934500855.1 uncultured Eubacteriales bacterium | reverse complement strand
ACCCCGGGGAGCGCTTCCAGTGCATCCTGAACCCGCTTTTCGCAATGCCCGCACATCATGCCGCCGATTTTCAGCGTGAGCCGTTCCGTCTCCCCGCTTACTCCGCCTGTTCCGCCTGTTCCGTTCGCACGGGGCGCCTGTTTCCGGTGCGCCTGCCGGATTTTGCGGTCGTGTTTCGGACTTTTCAGCCTGCACAGATTCAGCCGCAGGGCGTTGGTCACCACGCAGAAACTCGAAAGGCTCATTGCCGCCGCGCCGTACATCGGGTTCAGCGTTATGCCCGCCCGGACGAACGCGCCCGCCGCAAGCGGAATGCAGATGATGTTATAAATGAACGCCCAGAACAGATTTTCGTGAATATTCCGCAGGGTCGCGCGGCTCAGGCGGATTGCCGCAGGGACATCCGCAAGACTGCTTTTCATCAGAACCACATCCGCCGCGTCGATCGCAACATCGGTCCCCGCGCCGATTGCAATGCCCGTATCCGCCGCCGTCAGCGCGGGCGCGTCGTTGATGCCGTCGCCGACCATCGCAACATGACCCTGTCGCCGCAGATCACGGATGACCTGCGCCTTTCCGTCCGGCAGAACACCCGCCACCACTTCTTCGATGCCCGCGCGACCCGCAACCGCCCGTGCGGTGCGTTCGTTGTCGCCCGTCAGCATCACTACGCGCACGCCCATTCCGCGCAGTTCTTCCACCGCGCGCGGGCTGTCCTCTTTGACGGTATCGGCAACCGCGATGATGCCGAGCAGCTTTCCGTCCCGCAGAAACAGCAGGGGCGTTTTGCCGTCGTCGGCGAGCGCGCCGACCGTTTCCTGCACAGCGTCTGTCAGTTTTGTCTGTTCCCCGATGAATTTTGCGCTCCCGCCGACGAGTTCCGCGCCGTCCTGTTTCCCGCGCACGCCATTGCCTGCAAGCGCTTCGAAACCGTCCGCCGCTTCGGCTGTCAGACCTCTCGCTTCCGCCTCGCGCACCACCGCGCGCGCCAACGGATGCTCACTCTTTTTCTCCAGCGACAGCGCCGCCGCAAGCAGGTCAGTCTCACCGATTCCTTCTGCGGGCAGGACATCGGTCACGCTCGCAACGCCCGTTGTGACGGTTCCCGTTTTGTCAAGCGCCACAATCTGCGTGCGCCCCGAAGACTCCAGCGACGCGGCGGTTTTGAAGAGAATTCCGTTCCGCGCGCCCACGCCGTTTCCGACCATAATCGCCACGGGGGTCGCCAATCCGAGCGCGCACGGACAGCTGATGACCAGCACCGAAATCGCCCGCGCCAGTGCGTAACCGAAGTCCCGTCCCGCCGCAAGCCAGACGATCAGCACCGCGAGTGCGACCGACATCACCGCCGGCACGAACACGCCCGACACGCGATCCGCGACCTTTGCGATCGGGGCTTTCGTTGCCGCCGCGTCGCTGACCATGCGGATGATCTGCGACAGCGTGGTGTCCTCTCCGACCCGCGTTGCCTCGCACCGCAAAAAGCCCGACCGGTTGACGGTTGCCGCCGATACGCTGTCTCCCCGATGCTTGTCCACGGGGATGCTTTCGCCCGTCAGCGCCGCCTCATCAACCGCGCTTTCCCCGTCCAGAACCACGCCGTCCACGGGAATATTTTCCCCCGGGCGGACGACGAACATATCGCCTTTCTTCACCTGCCCGATCGGGACCGTCACCTCCGCGCCGTCCCGCACGATCACGGCGGTCTTGGGGGCGAGCTTCATCAGCGACCGCAGGGCGTCGGTGGTTTTTCCCTTCGACCGCGCCTCCAGCATCTTTCCGACGGTAATCAGAGTCAGAATCATTGCCGCCGACTCGAACCAGAACTCGTCCATGTAGGTCATCACCGCCGCCATGTCCCCTCTCGCCTGTGCACCTGTCATAGCAAACAGCGCATAAACGCTCCAGACGAACGCCGCGCCCGAACCGAGCGCCACGAGGGTGTCCATATTCGGGGACCGGTGCCAAAGCGCGCGGAAGCCGCTCTCGAAAAAGCGGCGGTTGATGACCATAATCGCAATGCAGAGAAGCAACTGCACCAACCCCACGGCAACATGATTGCCGTCAAAGAACGGCGGCAGTTTCCAGCCCCACATCATATGCCCCATAGAGAAGTACATCAGCGCCGCAAGAAAGCCG
>CAKSUH010000301.1 GCA_934500855.1 uncultured Eubacteriales bacterium | reverse complement strand
GTTCACGATCATTCGGTAAATCGCACCGTTCGTGCTGTCGGGATCGGTAAACGGGTTTGCAACGGTCGAACCGGTGTAGAAATTGAAGGAGGTTCCCGCGCCTTTTCCCACATAGCTTGCATTGACATCGCGGTCTTTCGGATTGCCGGTGCTGATCGGCTCATGGAAGAACAGGAGCACCGTATAGCCCTTTTCGCGCGCCAGTGCAAGGTCGGCGCGCAGGAGCGGCACCTGCTCGTTGCGGAAGCTGCCCATGCCGTTGTCCATCTGGATGACCATAACCTGATCCTTCACAACGACAGCGGTATACAGAATATCATGCTCCCACTTTTCCTTCACCATCTGTTCGCGCTCTTCAAGCGTGTATATTTCGTCTACCCTGCCTTCCATTTTCTGCTCGCGTTCATGGTTTCCGAGCGCGATCAACACGCGGCTGACCTTGCCGTCCCCGTCGCGATAGCGATCCCATACCGTTTCCTTCAACAGGTTCATGCTTCCTTCGGAGAGGTAGTCGATCGCGTCTCCCGTGATGACAATCCGGTCGGGGTTCTGGCTGTCGGCATAGTCCAAGGACGCTTTCGCGTTCGGGACAAACGCGCCGTTTGCACCCCATTTCCGGTTCTCAAAGGTGCTTTTCAGTGTGGGATTCTTCAAATCCTCCGCCGTGCAGGTGCCGATGTGCAGGTCGGTCAGCTGAATCACCGTTACGGGGTCGCCGCCCTTGCCGCTGTCGATTGTGACCTCGCGGATTTTGACATCGTTCCACATTCCGTAGTGCCACGGATCCTTCGGAGTGTCCGGTTCGGTCGGCTTTGCGGTGGTTGGCGCAGTTGTTGTGCTGCTGCCTGATTCGCTATCTGCGGCGGTTGTCGGCAGTTCGGTTCCGCCGCCCGCGCACCCGACCAGAGCCAGCGCCAGAAGTCCGGAAAGGAACAGCGTCCGTCTTTTTTTCATCGGTTTCATAGGTTCTCCCATAAGCACATACGGGGAGCAGACGGCAAGTCCGCTCCCGGATGTTTGATTCTTTATTTTGTTAGCCAATCGGCAAGGTCTGCGCCGATCTTACCGCTCTGCTTGAACTGCTCCAGCGCATTGGAGAAGGACGAATAGGTTCCGTCCGCAACGCTCGTTGCGATAAACGCAATTCCGCCCGGATTCAGATAATGCCCGAGGTCAAAGCACATCGAATCGTGGATGATCTGCAGCGATTTCAGCGACTGCGGATCCTTGACCGACTGCCCCTTCAGCAGAGTGTCATAATAGAACGGCATCACAGAGGTATAGCCGTTGTAGGCAAGGCATTCCGCAACATCGCCGATGCAGCTGCGGAACCCGTCGGTTGTTTTGACGGGGATCGCGAAGGTATTGGTTCCCGAACCGACCAGAGACTGATAGCTTGCGTCCTTATCGTAGCGCGGGAAGGGCAGGATGCCGAATTCCATATCGTGGTAATCGGTTGGTGCAACTTTGATGTTATCGTCAAAGTATGCAACCGTTCCGTCCCGGAAGGCTTTCCGTGCCGAGCCGAGGTCTTTCTCCTGCTTGGCATACTCCCCCTTGACAAAGGTTGTGAACTTGTCGATTGCCGTAATGGCGCGCTCGTTGTCAATGCCGATGCGGAAGGAAGCCGTATCGCCGTCCTTGTCGATGACGATTGTGGAATATCCGGTTGCATACATCGCGTCCATCGGTCCGCGGTTTTTCTCGCTCTGGTAGCCGTAGCCGCCCGAACTCTGCAGGGTTGCGCCGACTTCCTCCACCACCTTGAAGAAATTCTCAAAGGTCCATTCGTCTTTCGCAACCAACTCATACGGGTCGGTTCCCTGTGCGGCGGCGACAAGATTCTTGTTGAAGAACAGACAGTTGGAGGAACCTACACTGAGGTAGGAGATGTCGCCGTTTTCCGCATAGAGCGCGCCGCTCGGGGTGGTCCATGCGCTTCTGATGTTCTGACTCCACCACGGAGCGTCCGGATTGACGGTTGAAAGACTGTTCCAATCCAGATAGTAGCCTGAGATAACCTCATGGAAGATCTTCATACCGTGGTTGATGACCAGACCGTACGCGTCGGTTTCGGTCATGTTCGCTTCCTTCACGCGTTGGTGGACCTCGTCCTCACTCTTTTTCTCGAATTGCAGGGACACATGC
>CAKSUH010000300.1 GCA_934500855.1 uncultured Eubacteriales bacterium | reverse complement strand
AAAACGTCCCGGCGCGGCAACCGCCGTCCCAAACACGAGAGAAGTTTTCACACGCCAACCCGGCGGTTGCCGTGCAGGGAAGTTCGGGGAGATGAGGGAGGTTTGGAGGGGGAAGAGACCCCTCCGAAAGGGGTCTCTTCCCCCTCCAAGGTCTTTCTTAAATCATCCCCCGCACCGTCTCCTTGTACCGGGCGCAGTTGACCTCGGCGTTGGGAGCGGAGAGCAGGTAGTAGAATTTGATCTTCGGCTCGGTGCCGGAGGGGCGAACCACAATCACATCCCCGTTTGCAAGACGGTAGTAGAGAACATTGGACGAGGGCAGACCCGTCGGACGGGAAACACCGTTTTCCACGATCGTGCCTGCCAGATAGTCGCCGACCAACACCACGGGAACCCCGCCGAATTCCGTCGGCGCGTCCTTGCGCAGGGAATCCATCAGAGCCGCCATCCGCGCCGCGCCGTCCAAGCCCTCCATGTAGATTTCCGCGTTCGTCTCGTAGCAGTAGCCGTAGCGCGCCCAGAGCGCTTCCAAAGCGTCCGAAAGCGTCATGCCCTTCGCGCGGTAGTAGGCGGTCATCTCGCAGATCAGCATCGAGGCGACCACCGCGTCCTTGTCGCGCGCGTAAGTCCCCTTCAGATAGCCGTAGCTTTCCTCGAAGCCGAACAGGAACGACCCGTCGCCCGTCTTTTCGTAATTCTTGATGACCTCGCCGATGAACTTGAAGCCCGTCAGCACATTGTGCATCTTCACGCCGTTCGCGTCGCAGATTTTCGTCGCCAACTCGGTGGAAACAATGCTCTTGACCACATAGGGATGCGGCGGCATCGTGTTCGTCTCGCGGTACGCCGTGATGATATAGTCGATCAGAAGCGCGCCCATCTGGTTGCCCGTGATCGTCTTGAAATCGCCCGCTTTGGTCCGCGTCATCACGCCCACGCGGTCCGCGTCGGGGTCGGTTGCAATGATGAGATCAGAACCGACTTTGTCCGCCAGCGCAATGCCGAGACGGAACACTTCGGGGTATTCGGGGTTCGGCTTTTCCACCGTGGGGAAGTTGCCGTCAATCACCATCTGCTCGTCAACCGTGTAGAGGTGCTTCAGCCCCACGCGCCGCA
Source organism: uncultured Eubacteriales bacterium (assembly GCA_934500855.1). Classification (GTDB taxonomy): domain Bacteria; phylum Bacillota; class Clostridia; order Oscillospirales; family CAG-272; genus UMGS1865. The sequence continues at coordinate 1,050 of CAKSUH010000300.1, read as the reverse complement.
TGATCTCGGGAACCAGCTTGTGCCCCGTGCCGTGGAGCGGCGTGTAAACAATGCGCAAATCGTCCGCGACCGCGCGCACCGCCTGCGGGTTGACCGCCTGCGCCGCAACCGCCGCGAGGTATTTTTCGTCGATTTCGGCACCGATGATTGTAATGCGACCGTCCGCGACCGCCGCGTTGTAATCGCAGGATTTCACATCCGCGAAAATGTCCAGCTTCGCAATTTCCGCCGAGACGGTGTCCGCGTGCTCGGGCGGAAGCTGTGCGCCGTCCTCCCAGTACGCCTTGTAGCCGTTGTACTGCTTGGGATTGTGCGAAGCCGTGATGTTGATGCCCGCCACGCAGTGCAGTTCGCGCAGGGCGAAGGACAGCTCGGGCGTGGGGCGCAGTGCGTCAAACAGGTAGACCTTCACGCCGTTCGCCGCAAGGACGCAAGCCGCCGTCCGCGCAAATTCGGCGGAGTGGTTGCGGCAGTCGTAGGCGATTGCAACGCCGTCCGCGGCGCGCTTTTCGGCAAGAATGAGGTTCGCAAGCCCCTGCGTTGCGTGCGCAACGGTGTGGATGTTCATCGCATTCCATCCCGTTTTCATCACGCCGCGCAGTCCCGCCGTCCCAAAGGACAGACCTTTCGCAAAGCGCTCTTCAATCTCTTTTTTGTTGTCGGCAATGCCGCGCAGTTCGTCCTTCTCCGCCTCGTTCAGGGCAGGGGACGACAGCCACTTTTCGTAGTTCTCAAGATACTTTTCCATTTGAAACCTCTCTTTCTGACAGGGGATGGGATGAGATGGGGATGCGCCGGGGATGCGCCGGGGATGCGATGGGGACGCGCCGGGGAAACTTCTTGAAAGAAGTTTCCCCGGACCCCTTCAAGAACTTTCAACGCATTTATGGGGTGGGTGCGAACATCGTGCCTTCGGTGTTTGATTGGGTATGGCGCAGAAGGTTGATTGTTATGTAAGCGATAATCCGCTTAAACGCCCTCATCCGTCGCCTACGGCGCCACCTTCCCCCTCGAAGGGGAAGGCTATTGTGCGGATTTCTTTCGTTTCTG
>CAKSUH010000299.1 GCA_934500855.1 uncultured Eubacteriales bacterium | reverse complement strand
GGCAGGGTAAATGCCCGCGTAAACCATCGGGCGGACATCCTTGAAGCCGGGGAGAGCCTGCGCTGTCGGGTTTGTCGCAAGGGTCACCGTGTCGCCCACGCGCGTATCGCCGATGTTCTTGATGGATGCGGTGAGATAGCCGACCTCGCCCGCCGAAAGCGACCCGCAACGCGCAAGCCCGAACGGCTCCATGGTTCCGACCTCCACCACATCGAACTCCGCGCCCGTGCTCATCAGACGGATGCGGTCTCCCGCACGGACGGTGCCGTCCACCACCCGGATGTTGACCACCACGCCGAGGTAGCTGTCATAGTAGGAGTCGAAAATCAAAGCTTTGAGCGGCGCGTTTTCGTCCCCATCGGGAGAGGGAATCTGCGCGACAACCGCTTCCAGCACATCCTCTACATTCAGCCCTGTTTTTGCGGAGACTGCAGGGCAGCCCTCGGCGGGGATGCCGATGATATCCTCAATCTCATCCTGACAGCGCTTGACATCCGCAGAGGGGAGGTCGATTTTGTTGATGACCGGGACAATTTCCAGATTGGCGTCCACCGCGAGGTATGCGTTCGCCAAGGTTTGTGCCTCAATGCCCTGCGTTGCGTCCACAACCAAAAGAGCCCCCTCGCAGGCGTTGAGCGACCGGGAGACCTCATAGTTGAAGTCCACATGGCCGGGGGTGTCGATGAGATTGAACACATAGATTTCGCCGTTCTTGGCGGTGTAATTGAGCTTGACCGCGCGCGCCTTGATGGTAATGCCGCGTTCGCGCTCAAGGTCCATGTTGTCAAGCACCTGTTCTTCCATGTCGCGCTTTTCCACGGTGCGGGTCAGCTCCAGAATGCGATCTGCAAGCGTGGATTTGCCGTGGTCGATGTGTGCGATGATGGAAAAATTGCGGATATGCTCCTGCCGTTCGGATTTCTGCACTGTATAAACCAAACCTTTCAAAGGATTCACCTTTTTATTATACCGCATTTTGCGCGCGAGTGCAAGAGCTTTGCAACATTTTTCCTTAAAAACACCGAAAATCCTGAAAAAGCACAAAAAAAGTCTGAAAAAATTCAATGTGTGTCTTGAAAAAAAACGCGAAATGGTTTATACTGTATGTATAGAACAGGCGGACAATCGGTCCGCCGCGGAAAGAGGACTGAAAATATGAAAAAAATGAAGGTTGCCGTAGTCGGCTACGGAGGAATGGGCGGTTGGCACACCGAAAAGTTGCTGAAGAGCGATGTGGCGGAGCTTGCCGGCGTTTACGATATCAGACGCGAGAGAAACGAGCTTGCCGAAAGCCGCGGGATTCACGCTTACGGTTCCCTGCGCGAACTGCTGCAGGACCCCGAGGTGGAACTGGTTACCGTTGCGGTCCCGAACGACGCGCACGAGGATGTAGTGGTCAAAGCACTGAACGCGGGGAAGAATGTCATCTGCGAAAAGCCCGTGGCGCTGTCGCTTGAATCGCTGAACCGCATGATTGAGGCGGCGGAGAAGAACCGGGTGCATTTCTCCACGCACCAGAACCGCCGTTGGGATGTGGACTACCTTGCCATGAAGCAGGTGCACGATTCGGGTGAGTTGGGCAAGGTCATCAACATCGAGTCGCGCATTCACGGCAGCCGCGGCATTCCCTCCGACTGGAGAGGCGAGAAGGTTCACGGCGGCGGAATGCTTTATGACTGGGGCATTCACCTCATCGACCAGATGCTGATGATCTTCGGCTTTGAGAATGTCGAAAGCGTTTCCTGCATCTGCGACCACATCACAAACCAAGAGGTGGATGACGGCTTCCGTCTGGATCTCAACTTCAAAAACGGTCAGCGCGCAACGGTGGAGGTCGGGACCTACAACTTCATCGCCATGCCGCGTTTCTATATGCGGGCGGAAAAGGGCAGTGCGCTGATTACCGACTGGCGCGAGGAAGCGCAGGTGGTCAAGTGCACGCATTGGCACGAGAGCGAGGTTCTGCCGGTGGAAACCGCAGCGGGACTGACCAAAACCATGGCGCCGCGCGACGGTATCACGACCGAGACTTACCGTATTCCCAAGCCGCAGTCGGATGTTCACGATTACTACCGCAACTTCATCGCAACAATCCGCGGAGAAGCAACCCAGTGCGTGACCTACGACCAGATGCGGACCGACCTGCGGGTTATCCTCGCGGCGTTTGAG
>CAKSUH010000298.1 GCA_934500855.1 uncultured Eubacteriales bacterium | reverse complement strand
GGATATGTACGAACAGTATGCGGGCGATGTGGAGATGATTCTCAACGCGTTCCGCTTTGCGGACGAGCCGTATCTGCCCAACGATTTTGCCAAAGAGACCGACGAGGGAAAGGATGCGCCCGCAGGCATGAAAGCGTGCTCCGGCAAGGATGTGGCGTATCGTTTTTATGTCCCATCCGACTGGGTGATCGACCCCGATTCCCCGATCTATGCCGCGTATGTGAAGGAGGATCGCACCTCGGTCAGCGTGGTTCCCTATATGCCGACCGTGGAGCACCTGAGCGTTGCAGAGTATTTTACCATGACCCGCGAGCAGCTGGAAAAGGTGTACGGAACGGGCGCGATGGTCGTGGACGAGGACAAAACGCACAAGGAAAAGCTCGGTTCGCGCGAAGCAACGGTTTACGAATACACGCTTACGATTGACGGGGTGACCTATCGCTACCGCCAGTATATCGCGGCGTACCGGAGCATGATGTACAGCCTGACCTATACGGCAACAGAGGAGCATTTCGACAAGCATACCGCGGAACTGGCGGACATCGTTGCGGCGTTCGCGTTCCGCTGAGGAATGGATGATATGAAAGAAATCTATCTTGACAACAGCGCAACCACGGCGCTCTCCGAGGGCGTGAAGGCGCGGATGCGCGAGGTGATGGACATCTACGGCAACCCGTCGTCGCTCCATTTTATGGGAAACGCCGCGCACGAGACGCTGGAAACGGCGCGCAGGCAGGTTGCCGCGTCACTCGGCATTTCGCGCCCCGAGCCGGGGGAGTTGATTTTCACCTCCTGCGGAAGCGAATCGGACAACCTCGCCATTCTCGGCACGGCGTTTGCCAAGCCCCGCCGCCGCGGAATGCGCGTCATTACCACCGATTCCGAGCATCCGGGCGCGGAGAATGCGTTCCGTTTGCTGGAGGCGCAGGGCTTTGAAGTGATCCGTATTCCGACCCGGGGCGGCGAACTGGATTTTGACCGCTACGCCGCCGCGCTGAACGACCGGACCTTTCTGGTGTCGATGATGACGGTCAACAACGAAACGGGCGCAATGTACGACATCAAACGCGCATTTACCATGGCGAAAAACCGCAACCCCGATATCGTTACGCACACCGATGCGGTGCAGGGGTATCTTAAGTGTCTCCTGACGCCGAAATCGGTGCGTGCTGATCTTGTAACGGTCAGCGCGCATAAGATTCACGGACCCAAAGGGGTCGGCGCGCTGTATGTTTCCCGCGACAGCCTGCGGCGGCGGGACATCGTGCCGCTTCTGCTCGGCGGCGGGCAGGAAAGCGGGTTCCGCTCGGGGACCGAAAACCTTGTCGGCATTGCGGGCTTCGGTCAGGCGGCGGAGGAGGGGAGCGCGAATCTTGAGGAGAACCTCGGGAAGCTGGCAAGCCTGCGGGAACTGACTCTGAAAAAGCTTGCCGACCTGCCTTTGCGTCTCAATCTGCCCGCAGGGAAGTGCGCGCCGCATATTCTCAATTACACCTTGCCCGACATCCGCAGTGAGACGATGCTTCATGCGCTCTCTGCCCGCGGAATCTGCATTTCCAACGGTTCTGCCTGCTCGTCGCACAGCCACCACCAAAGCGCCGCGCTGACGGCGTTCGGTCTGTCTCCCTCCGAAATCGAATGCTCGATTCGCATCAGCTTTTCCGTATACAACACGCTTGCCGATGTGGACGCGCTTGCCGAGGCTCTTACCGCCGAGCTCTCCCGCTTGGTTCGCAGGGAAAGCGGGGGATGCGGGGGATGCGCCAAAGGGGACTTTTGAAAAAGTCCCCTCTGGACTCCCTCAAAACTTTCAACGCAGATATTATTGGGTGCGAACATAGTGCCACTGAATTTTATATGGGTAGTGAGAACATAGCGTTCCTGAATAGCGGCGGAAGGAATCCCCGCATTCCATCCCACCTTCCGTCCATTCACTAACCTGAACCGTTTCTATCCGGTAGCGGAGATGAGGCAAGGCAACAAGTTGCCGCCGCCAAAATCCCGCTGGACGGGATTGGACGCGGAGCAGCCGGAATTCGTAGCACATATACGGCTACATCAGAATTTGCACAACAAAAAAAGAGGAGCAAAACTCCCCTTAGTTGAAGGTCTTGAAGGTTCTTAGGGGACTTCTCCTTAAGAAGTCCCCTAAGCAGGGCTTGGGACAGAGTCCCAAGGTCTT
>CAKSUH010000297.1 GCA_934500855.1 uncultured Eubacteriales bacterium | reverse complement strand
CCCGCTTTTCTGTGTTCAGCAGTCGAGCAGATCGCGGACAATGGCGTTCAGGTGCTGAATCTTTCCATTGTGTTGGGACTGATTCTTTTGATCGCAATCTCGACCTACAGTCCGGCACTTGGGTTTGCCGTTGCAATTCCTGTAATGCTACTGGGCGCGTTTCTGTCATGGATCGGCAACTTTACCCTCTACGGGTATGGCGAGCTGATCGAACTGACTGCAAAAATCGAACGGAACACCACGCATTCCTGATGTCGCAGATATTGCTTTGAAAAGACCGCCGTCGGGCGGTCTTTTCTCTTGCAAACCGCGCCGGATTGTGGTATAATAGAGGCAACATGAAAAGGAAGGGGGTGACCGTATGCCGACGCTCGGACTTTATCTGCATATTCCGTTCTGTCGCAGCAAATGCCTGTACTGCGATTTCTGCTCGATTCCGCACGCGGCGGGGGAGCGGATGGTGGCTTACGCCGATGCGATGGAGCGCGATCTCCTTGCGCGGGCGGAGGACTGCCGCGATGATACAGTGGATACGGTCTACTTCGGCGGCGGAACGCCGACCTGTCTGCCGCCCGAGGCGCTTTGCGGGCTTCTCGGGACGGTTCTGTCCTGCTACAATGTGGCAGAGAATGCCGAGATTACAACCGAATGCAACCCGGGAACGGTCACGCCCGGGGATCTTGTCAAGTTGCGGGAAGGCGGCTTCAACCGCCTGAGCATGGGTCTGCAAAGCGCGCAGGCGGGCGAGTTGCGCGCGCTCGGGCGGCTTCACAGCTTTGCGGATTTCGCGGAAACCTTCCGCGCGGCGCGGGAGGCGGGCTTTGCAAATATCAGTGCCGATGTGATGTTCGGCAGCCCGAACCAGACGGCGGAATCCTTTGCCGACACATTGGAAAAACTCTGCGATCTGCGCCCCGACCATGTTTCCGCCTATGCGCTGACCGTGGAGGAAGGCACGCCGTTCGGTCGGCGCGGCGCGGCGGCGCTGAATCTGCCCGACGAGGAAGCGGTGCGCGAAATGTACCTCGGCATGGTGGAATTTTTGGGCAAGCGGGGCTTGGCACAATACGAAATCAGCAATTTTGCGCGCGCGGGGTATGAATCGCGGCACAACCTGAAATACTGGACTTTGGGAGAGTACCTCGGCTTCGGTCCTGCGGCGTACTCGGATTTCGGCGGAGCGCGCTTCGGCAACAGCCGCGACCTTGACGGCTATCTCGCGGGGCGGGACATTACGGCGGAGTGCGAGCGACCGTCCGAAAAAACGCGGGCGAGCGAGCGCGTGATGCTGGGGCTTCGTCTGACGCGCGGATTGGACGCGAAAACGCTTGGGGCGGCGCGCTGTGCCGTACTGGACCGGTATATTCCGGCAGGTCTTGTGAAGCGGGCGGGGGACCGCTATGCAATGACCCCGGAAGGAATGCTGGTCAGCAATGCGATCCTCTCGGAGCTGGTCGATTTTTCGGAGGATTCTTCGGTAAAATGATGGAAAGCCCTTGACAAAACGGGGGTTTTCGTGTATAATAAAACCATAAGAACCGAGGTTGAGGTGCAACATGGAAGAAAACAAAAACGAAATTGCGGAAAACGATGGCGAGCGTGAATTCTTCACGCTGACCGACGAAGAGGGCAACGAGGTCGAATTCGAACTGATCGATTCGGTAGACTATCAGGGCGTGACCTACTATGCCATGATTCCGGCGGATGCGGAAGGCGATTCCGATGACGGATTCCAGGAATATGTCATTCTCAAGATGGAGAAGGACGAGGACGGCGAGGATATGCTCGTAACGCTGGAGGACGACGAGGAGTTCGACAATGTGGCGGACATTTTTGATGATCGCTTCTCGGAAGAGGTCGACTACGACGGCGACGAAAAGAAGTAATATTTTCGTTCTATCCTGCTTAGTGCGTGATAATCGGTGATAAAAACCCACAAATGATTAAAGGAGTCTGACCTTGCAACGGTTTGCAGACCTCCCCGCGGCAACCCGATCGACTTGTCTCGGCTGCTGCGGGACGCTGGGAGCAGTAAAGGTGCGGGGAGAGGACACCGCCCTGGCAAAACAGGGTTTTCCTTTCCCGGTTACACGGCTCGGCGGGGGTTTTGACCGCGGGATCTTCCTGCGGTCATTTTTTGCAACTTTTTCAGAAAAAATGCGCCCACATCTTGAAAATGCGG
>CAKSUH010000296.1 GCA_934500855.1 uncultured Eubacteriales bacterium | reverse complement strand
TTCACAAAGCAGTAGCCTTTCTTTGCAACCGCCTCGCTGACTTTCCATGTTGCCCCCTCGTCCACAAGGTTCAGGGTCGACTTGTTGTTGCGCAGGAATGCAAGCGAAGTCACATTTGCCGAAACCGTATTGTATTCCAGTACCGCGCCCGCCTTCAGTGTGATATCGGCAACAGTCCCGACATCGTGAACCGTGATGAGTTGGTTGTTCCCTTTGGAATTGGTCGGGCTGTAGATCAGCCTGGAAGTACCGTCAATCACCATAGTCCCCTTGGATGCGCCCGCAATGTTAATGATGGCAGTGTTTTCGTTATTGTTGGTGCTCCCTTTGCGGTAATCTACGGTAGAATTCTCCAACCTGATTTCCGAAACCGAACTTGTCTGAAGCAGAATAACCGGGTCGGTAGCGGTTGAAACAACGGTCGTGTCCCTGAAGGTTACGGTTGCGTTTTTGTCAAAGTTGACCAGCAGACCGCCGGTGACATTGACCGTGCAGTCCTCAAACAGAACCTCCGGACCGGCGATTCCATCCGTTCTGACACCGTGTGTGGTGTTGATCGTCAGATTGCGGAAGGTTGCGTTGTGACCTGCCAAAGCAAAGAAATAAGTATTCGCGCTCAGGGTATATTTCCCTTGCCCGTCGATTGTAACATCCTTCGGCAGTGTAATCTTGGCAGTGATTTTGGGCGCATCGGCAAGCAGTTTGATGTCGCCGTCCGCACCCAACGCGTCAGCCCAAGTCCGATAGTAGCCTGATCCGACCTTGAAGCTGTAGCCGGAATACGCCCGCCCCGCTTCGTCCAGCTCGCTCTCCGTATATTCAGCGGATGCCTTGCGGTAGGTCAGCGCCTCGGTTCCGCCGAAAACAGGGAACCCTGCATCCACGACCGCCTTGCCTGTTCCGTTCACATCATAACTGCCCGATGCAGAAAGGTAGAATCCGCGACCCGCAACCGCTTTGCTTGCAGTCCACGCCGCACCGGCATCGTTCAAAGTCAGCGAACCGGCGGCATTGTTTTTATAGGCGAAGTAATTTTTTGCGGTTGCAGCACCGGAACCAATCAGATGAACCGCCGCGGTTGCGTCGGCGTTGATGGTGGTCGGGACTTCATATACAATTGCCGCCTGCACAACATCGACTTTGCCAAGCGGATTGTAATTCAGTACCGTGTTGTTTTTCAGATTCAGGGTTGCTGTTTTGGCGCAACAGAAGTAGAACATTGCAGTGTTTCCGATATGCCCATTGGTTGCCCCGCCGTTTTGATTCAGGGTGGAATTGTCAATATTGACCGTTACATCACAGATTCCCGGCTTTGCCCAGTTGCTGTGCGAATAGGTGGCAATAATCGGGTCACCGGCAACCGTTTTCTTGGTAATGGTGGAATTGATTACATTGAAAGTCTGTGGAACATCGGCAACTGTTCCCCGAATATTTACCAGCAGCCAGGCGCCGAGCGTCCATTCCACATTCTCCAATGTTCCAACCGCTTCTTTTCCTGCAGTATTATAGAAGTTGAAGCCGCTGATCGTGTCGAATTTCAGATTTTTCAGTGTAAAACTCTGATAGAAGAAAAACAGATACTTCGCTGTCGGCGCCGAAATTTTGTATTTCTGTTCTCCACCGTCAATCGTAATGTTTTTTTCAATCTTCTTTTCGTAAGCCGTCCAAGTCACATCGCGCAGAAGCGTAATCGTGTCGCCGTCCGCCGCGGCATCGATTGCCGCTACGAGCGTGGCGTACTCGGTGTCACCGATTTTAGCCTCGTTTCCGTCCGCAGCAAAGGCAGTAAAGGCAGAGGCAATTCCCGTGGTCAGGACCATCAGAATCGCCAGGAACAGGGATAGAACGCGTTTGTGTTGCTTCATTGCTTGTTCTCCTTTTCAGGTTTTTATTTTTACACCGATTCGGTGTAATTTACAAAGCGAAAAACCGACTGGAAAGCCATGTGATGCGTCACATGGCTTTTCAGCCGGGTTCTTCAGAAATCTTGCCGCGAGGAAAAAGCCCCCGCTTACAGGACGCAAACAGGTCTGTCTGTCTGTCTGTCTGTCTGTCTGTCTGTCTGTCTGTCTGTCTGTCAAGGCATTGTACATGACCCGCACCCTCCTGTCAAGCTTGATTTTGTAAACATTCACGAATCCGATTTTTCGGTTCGTCATTTTTACGATTTCATTATAACGCTTTTGGAAGCAAAAAACAATACTCTTGACGGTCACATTTACAG
>CAKSUH010000295.1 GCA_934500855.1 uncultured Eubacteriales bacterium | reverse complement strand
AACAAATCCCGCTCGACGGGATTTGGCTCGGAGCAGCCGGAACGCGTAGCGCATAAGCGGCTACAAAAAATCAGCACCACAAAAAGAAATGGGTAATAATCCCCCTCATTAAAGTTTTGAAAGTTCTTAGAAAACTTTTTCAAAAGTTTTCTAAGTGGGTTTGGGCAAAGCCCAAGGTCTTACCACCCCGAGGGCTACCAACTTTTCCACACCTGTTTTCAACAGGCTGTGGAAAACCCTGCGAAATATAGTGGCAGAAGAGAGAAAAAGTGCGAAACGGTGTGCTTAAACGAAAAAAATGACAGGAAATGCGGTGTGGAAAACCGAAGAGGTCGAACACCCAAGCCTGTGGAAAAGTCGGATAACGAAACGGGAAAGGAGTCTCGGAGCATGGAAAACGAAAAGAAACCCGCCGGACCGGACGGGGAAGATTATGAAAGACCGGAGGTGTCTCCGGCGGTCATCAGACGACTGCCGCGCTATTTCCGATACCTGCGGATGCTGATCCGACAGGGGCGGATGCGCATCAGTTCCGGCGAATTCTCGCGCATGATGCACCTCACCGCGTCGCAGATCCGACAGGACCTCAACTGCTTCGGCGGCTTCGGTCAGCAGGGGTACGGCTATAATGTGGACTATCTCTACGGCAAGATCTGCGAGTTGCTCGGCGTGGAGGCAGGGCTGAAGGCAATCGTCATCGGCGCGGGCGACATGGGGCGCGCATTGGTCCACTCCCCCGTTTTTGAAAAGCGGGGAATCCGCGTGACGGCGCTGTTTGACCTCAAACCGGACCTGATCGGGCGGGACATCGGCGGCGTGCATATCTACGATGCGGCATATCTGGAGGACTTCTGCCGTCGCAATCCGGTCGACTTCGCGGTGCTGACCCTGCCGAAGGATCAGGCGCCCGCGGTAGCAAAACGCCTGACCGACTGCGGCGTTTACGGCTTCTGGAACTTCACGGGGCGCGAACTGGAATCGGACAATCCCAATGTGGTGGTGGAAAATGTACACCTCGGAGATTCCCTCATGGCGCTCTCTTACCGCCTCTGCCGCAAGCGCATCAGCGACGAAAAAGACGAACCGTCCGACAGAAAATAGAATGGGTACAATCGATATGGAATGGAAATGGAATTACGGGCAGGGCGTTCTGGTCCTGCCGTCAACCGTCCCCGAGACGGACGCAACCCCCGAACAGCTGCGGGTCCTGCTTTGGCTTGCCTCGGACCCCACGCTGTTTTCCAAGCCCGCGCAGTTGGCGCGGCTGGCAGGCGCGGACCGCGACGAGATCGGCGATATTCTGGACTTCTGGCAGTCGGTCGGCGTTCTTTCAAGCGGAAAGGACCCGCAGGAACGCGCCAAAACGCCGAAGAAACCGACGGAAAAGCCTGCCGAACCCGCAACAAAACACGCAGCGGCTTCAAAGCCCGCTCCGATCCTCGCCCGCGCGGACGAACTGCCGAACTACTCCACGGCGGAGCTTGCCGACCTTCTGGAAAAGAACCAACCCATGCGGATGCTGGTCAATGAAGCGCAAAACATTTGGGGCAAAGTGTTCAACCCCTACGAGGTGCAGTTGCTGATCGGGCTGTCGGATTACCTCCGGCTGGACAATGAGTACATCCTGCTTCTGCTCGCACACTGCAAACGGATTGAAAAACGGTCCCTGCGCGAAGTCGAGCGTTACGCGATCCGCCTTGTGGACGACGGCGTGACCGACGCCACCGCGTTGGAAGAATTCGTCAAACGGACCGAGGCACGACGCACCCTACAGGGCAAAATCCGCGCAATGTTCGGGCTTGGGAGCCGTTCCTTTACCGCAAAGGAAAATGCAATGCTGGACAACTGGAACGCCTACGGCTACGGCGAGGACATCATCCGCCGCGCATACGAAATCACGGTCGGCGCCATCAACGAGCCATCCCTCCCCTACGCAAATTCCATTCTGGAACGCTGGCACAGCGAGGGACTGGATACCGCCGCACAGATTGACGCCAAGTTGGACGCCGAGCGCGAAAAGAAGGGACAGGCGGTCATGACGGGCAGTTTTGACACCGATGATTTCTTTGAAGCCGCACTCAACCGCAGCTTTTACACCGAGCCGCTGACGGAGCAATCCGCCGACCGCTCCACGGAGGAAAAACATGGGCTATAATCAGGAAAATTTCCGCCGCATCCGCGCGGAGTACGAGACAAAGGCAATGAAAGCCGAGGAAGCCGCCGACGAG
>CAKSUH010000294.1 GCA_934500855.1 uncultured Eubacteriales bacterium | reverse complement strand
AAGTTCTTGAAGGTTCTTAGGAAACTTCTTTCAAGAAGTTTCCTAAGCAGGGTTTGGGACAGAGTCCCAAGGTCTTAGGTCTTAGGTCTTAAAGGAGGGAAAAAACATGCAAACATTCACATTGCCGTCAACGGACGGAAAGAACCGCCTCGCGTGCTATGAGACGGAATGCGCGGAGCCGCGGCTCGTGCTCCAGATTTCGCACGGAATGTGCGAATACTTTTTGCGGTACGAGGGCTTTGCGGAGTACCTCGCCGAGCGGGGGATTCTGACCGTTGGACATGACCACCTCGGACACGGACATACCGTTGCAAGCCCCGACGATCTCGGTTATTTTGCCGACCGCGACGGCTGGAACTGCGCCGTTGAGGATGTGCACGCCGTCACCAAAGAAATCAAGACGCGGCACCCCGACCTCCCCGTCGTCCTTTTGGGGCACAGCATGGGGTCTTTTATCGCACGCGAAGTGATGGCAAGATACGGGACGGACTACGCCGCCGGGATCATCTGCGGCACGGGCGGTCCCCAAATGCCCGCAGGCGCGGGGAAAGCCGTCGCAACCGTCATCGCCGCATTCCGCGGCAAGCGGCACCGCTCGGAATTCCTCAAAAACCTCGCCTTCAGCGGCTACAATAAAAAGATCAAAGACGCAAAGACTGCCAATGATTGGCTTACGCGTGACGAAGAGATCGTGAGGCGCTATAACGCCGACCCGCTTTGCACCTTCACCTTCACGGTTGGCGCATACCGCGACCTCTTCACGCTAGTCGGACTGGTCAGCCGCAAGGAGTGGGCAAAACGCGTGCCGACAACCCTGCCTCTGCTTGTCATCAGCGGCGACGCAGACCCCGTCGGCGGTTGGGGCAAGGGCGTGCGCACGGTCGCCGAGCGACTGGAGAATTCGGGGCATGAGGTCACGCTCCGCCTCTATCACGATATGCGGCACGAAATTTTCAACGAGCAGGACAAGGAACAGGTCTGGGAGGAAACATGGAAATGGCTGGAGCGCTTCAAACGGTAACCGATCTCGCCGCAACGGAGGGCAGAATCCTCGGCGTGGATTTCGGAGACACGCGCACGGGGCTGGCGCTGTCGGATCCCTCGCGCCTGCTGGCTTCGGGGATTGAAACGCTCTCTCCGGGCGGGATGGAAAAGACCGCCGAAGCGGTTGCGAAAGTTGCAAAAGAGCGGGGCGCCGCCGCCGTTGTGGTGGGGCTTCCGAAGAACATGGACGGGACCGAGGGCTTTCGCGCGGTGCGGTGCCGCGAGTTTGCGGAAAAGCTGGCGGAGCTGACGGGATTGCCGACTGCCGTTGCGGACGAGCGTCTGACAACCGTGAGTGCGTCCCGCTATCTGAACGAAACGAACACGCGCGGTGCGGCGCGCAAGGGTGTAATTGACACGCTCTCGGCACAGATCATTCTTCAGAGTGCGCTCGACCGTCTGCGTGTGCTGAAGAACTGAGTCGGAGGTGGCGCTATGAAAGGTTACAGGACCGCGCGCGCGGTCAGTTGGATGTTTCGTCTTGTTTTCACGCTGTTGGTTTTTGCGGTGGTCGGCGTGGTTGTCTGGCGGGTGTTTTTCTCGGAAAAGATTCCGAAAGAGATTCGGTATCTGCAAAAAAACGAGGCGCTGTCGGCGGCATACGCGGCGAATGACGGAAATCTGACCTTCCGCCGTCAGGAGCAGGCGAGCATCACGCGCGGCGAAAAGAACAACGGGTATTTTTCGGTGGTGGACTGCGTTTTTATTCCCGAGGCGGAGCAGGTGCAGATTGTGTTCCGTTACAACAACAGTACGATTCGTCATCTTGCGGCGGACTACGGGTTGGACCCGATTCCCGACAAGGCGGAGGAATTGTTTGATGTGACCTTGGTCCGCACAACCGATCTCACGCCCGATGACAAGACCGACAACGGCGATCCCTCGACGCTGGCGAAGGAGCGGATTCTTCCGTCGTCCTCGGTTCGCGCCGAGACTTCGCTTTACACCTTTTACCGCATTGTTTTTGACGGGGTGCGGATTGAGCCTGACACGGACGGCATTTTTGCCGATGTTTACTATCTCGGTTCTCTCGATTATTCCGCCACCCCTTACGGTGCTTTATGCCTTTACGCCAACGGTGACAAGTGGCTTGACCGTCCGCTCTCTGCGGGGGACAGGAAGGTACTGGAAGGGTGAGAAAGACCTTGGGGAGGGAGGGAACCCCCTTTCGGATGGGTTTCCCTCCCTCCCCAAGCCCTG
>CAKSUH010000293.1 GCA_934500855.1 uncultured Eubacteriales bacterium | reverse complement strand
CGTGTATACTGTATGTGTGAAATCATTATATCGTATTTCCGAAGTATTGTCAAGTATTTGTTTGGCATTTCCGAAATATCGGCACTCTACCCAAACCGTCGTGTCAGATTTTGACGAAACACGGTCAGGTTTCCTTTTTGCGACAAGGAGGAACAAAAATGGACTACGCAAAACTGGAGCAGCTGCTCGCGGCAAACCGCACAACCGTTTACCAGGTGGCAAAAGCAACCGGCATTTCCGCCTCGACCTTTTCGGACTGGAAGAGCGGGCGGTCGACACCGAAAGCCGACAAGCTTGCCCGCATTGCCGACTATTTCGGCATCGGTCTGGACGAGCTTCTCGGCACCGACAACGGAGAAAAACGGACCGCCTCCCGCATGCGCAGTCTGCGCGCACAGAAGATGGTCCCCGTGATTGGCGTCATCCGCGCCGGCGCGCCGATCGTAACCAACGAAACGCTGCTCGGCATGGAATTTGCCGATGTGGATGACCCGGAGGACTATTTCTATCTGGAGGTCTGCGGCGACAGTATGCGGGATTGCGGAATCGTAGAGGGAACTTATGTTCTCTTCCGCAAACAGCAGTACGCGGAGAACGGCGACATTGTTGCCTGCCTCGTCGACGGGGACAGCGCAACGGTCAAGCGTTTTGAAAAACGCAACCACCGCATCGTCCTCTCCCCCGAGAACGATGACTACGATCCCATTATCCTGACCCCCGAGGACTTTGAAACAGGACGCTCCCGTATCCTCGGCGTGGCGGTGGAAGCAAAAACGAAATTCTGAGGAGTAACCTTATGCTTTGTCTGTCTGTCAGCGATCTTTCTCTGTCCTTCGGCACCGTTCCCGTTCTGGAGAACATCTCGTTCTCACTGGAGGAGAACGACCGTCTCGGCATCATCGGAGTCAACGGGTGCGGCAAGTCCACGCTGTTCCGCCTGATCTGCGGGGAGCTGGAACCAACCTCCGGAGCCGTCTATTTATCAAAAGGAAAAACCGTCGGAATCCTGCGGCAGGATGACGCATTCGACGACGCGGACAGTCACGGGACGGTCCTGGAGCGAATGGTCCATGCCTTTCCCGATCTGCTTGCGGCGGAAGCGCGGATGGCGGAACTGGAAGCGGGAGACCTGAAGAACGGCAGTGACGCGGCGGTCCGCGAATACACCGACCTGCATGACCGCTATGTGCGGAACGGCGGACTGGAATACCGCGCGCGTTGCGTTTCTGTCCTTTCCAAACTCGGCTTTGACGAGGCACAGCGCAATCAGCCTGTTGGAACCCTCAGCGGAGGGCAGCGAACCCGACTGGCGCTGGCGGTTCAGCTTTCGCGCGAGCCGGATATTCTGATGCTGGACGAGCCGACCAACCACCTTGATATCGCAACGCTCACATGGCTTGAAAATTTCCTTGCGGGCTATAAAAAGTGCTTCATGGTCATCTCGCACGACCGCTATTTTCTCGATCGCGTAACCAACAAGACCCTTTCCATCGAGCATTGCCGCGCCACGCTCTACAAAGGCGGCTACACCAAAAGCATGGCACAGCGGGAAGCCGACCGTGAAATTGCCGAACATCACTGGCGGAATCAGCAAAAGGAGATTGCCCGCCAGGAAGCGTATATCGCGCAACAGCGGGCGTGGAACCGCGAGCGAAACATCATCGCCGCCGAAAGCCGCCAAAAGATGCTGGACAAAATGGAGCGACTCGAGCGCCCGACCGCCGACCCACGCGCGATCCGGATGTCCTTTTCCGAGGCAATCGCCTCCGGAAACGATGTGCTGGATGTGCGGCATCTGACCTTCGGATTTCCCGGCAGAACGCTCTTCCGCGATCTCTCTTTTCTCATCAAGCGGCAGGAGCGCACGCTGATTATCGGTCCGAACGGATGCGGAAAATCAACGCTCATCAAGCTGATTCTCGGTCAACTGTCGCCCTCGGAGGGCGTAATTGAAGAAGGCTACCATGTGGAGATCGGCTACTACGATCAGGAAAATCAGCATTTGACCCCCGAAAACACGGTGCTGGACGAACTCTGGAACGCTTATCCCACGCGGACCGAAACGCAGATCCGCCAAGTACTGGCGCTCTTCCGCTTTACGGGGGAAGATGTCTTTAAGACGGTGTCGGTCCTCTCGGGAGGCGAACGCGCGCGGCTGACGCTTGCAAAGCTGATGCTTTCCAAAATGAACCTTCTGGTACTTGACGAACCGACCAACCACCTCGATATGGATTCCCGCGAGGCTTTGG
>CAKSUH010000292.1 GCA_934500855.1 uncultured Eubacteriales bacterium | reverse complement strand
CCGAGAACCGTATAGGTTTCGTCCCCTATCGTAACCAGATAGGAGGTTGCGCCGGGAACGGGATTCCAGGACAGAACATCGTCCGTCACCTTCAGTCCGGTTGCCGCGCTCAGGTTTTTCTCATAGGTAAAGGTTGCCGTCGAGGAAGCGCGGCCGTTTGCAACGGCGGTCACCGTAAAGGTTATTCCGCCCGGCTTCATCTCGCAGTTTGCAAAGTTGAAATAGAGCGCCGAGCCGTTGTCGAACGCTTCATGCCGATGCCCGGCATTGCCGCAGTCCACCGTAACGAGGTACTTCTCCGCACCCGCAACGCCGCGGAACACCAGAACCGAGGAGTCGACCACGGTAAATCCGCCCACGCGGTTCAGGGCTTTGTTGGTATAAACGCGGACTGCGGTTTCGGACACGGCGTTTCCGCCCGCGTCCACCGCCGTTACTTCAACGCGGTAGTTGCCCGCCATTTCGAAGCGGACCTGAAAAACAGTTGTGGTCGTGCGCTGACCGTCCACGAGGACCGAGCCGTCCGGAGCGGTAATCTTCACAAGATATGCCGCGGAACCGACCGAATCCCATGTGACAGCCGTATCCGAAACGCTGACCGCAGGAGACGCAAAGGTTGCGTCCGCGCGCTGCCAGACCGCAAAGAGCGTGGTATCCGCCGCGAAAACGGTTCCGCCGCTTTCGCTGCCCTCTTCAAAGCGATAGGAGAGCTTGCTTCCTTCGTTTGCCGTGCTGATCCACCAGCCGACGAAGCGATAGCCTTCTCTTTCGGCAGGAACCGCCGCGCCGTACAGCTTGCCGCCGATGGTTTCCGCGTCTGCGGGGGTTGTAGCGCCGTCATAACCGAGGTTGTAACTGATGCGGTATTCCTGCGAATCGGCAGGCTTCTCCGCCCAGCGCGCACGCAGGGTGACATCGGAGGTCACGGGAGTTGCGCCGAATACGAACGGCGTTTTGTAAGCCTCATCGCTGTACCAGCCGATGAACACATAGCCGTCGCGGGTCGGAAGCGCGGGTGCGCTCGGCGATTTGCCGTTGAGCACCGATACCGACTCCACGGTGCTGCCGCCGACCGCGTCGAAGGAAACCGTGTAGTTGACTTTTTTCAGGAAGCGCAACTGTGCGCCGTCATAATCCAGAATCAGCACATTCCCTTCGTAGGTCGCCGTGCGGGTCGCGTCATCCTTTTTCAGGGTCATCGACGAACCGTCCAGCGTGTAAGTGCCGTCCTCGGAAGAGCTCCCGACGGTCAGAGTGTATGTACTCTTTCCTCCGAGCGTGATCAGGTACTCATCCCCGGAATCGGAGTCAAAGTAATAGGTCCCCGCCTCTTCCCCGGAATCGGGAAGCTCCGGTTGCTCGTCCTGCGGTTTCTTTTTGCATCCTGCGAATGTCAGAACGAGCATTCCCAGCAATGCGCAGATCACAAGAAAGAGCCTGCGTTGTCTGTCTTTCATGTTCTTTTCCTCCCATTGCGCCCCAGCGCAAAAAATCCAAAACCGACCGCAGTTATGCCCCATCGGCTTTTGCAAGCCGCCGACCTGCGGAATTTCGGAAAACTTCCGTTGTCCGCAAGGCATTTCATAAACCACTGCCCGTTATATCAGATATTATAATACAAATCGGCATATTTGTCAATTGTAAGTATCGACAGAATTTGCAAGTTCGCAGGCTCCCACTTTGCAAAACGGCACAAATTCCGACTTTTCCAGGCAGATCCGGGCGCGAAAGCCGGCGAAAAAAAGAGAAAACCGCATATATTTAATGTAATCATTTTCGTGCGTCCGGTTGTTTTCGGCGCGCGCGGAACCGCCGCCGGGCATGCAACATCTCCCCCCAAACCTGCAAATCCGAGCGGGTGCGCGGAGAAAAGATCTGCATATATATTCACGGTCCGGCACTTTCTCTGCTTGAATATCCCCTTTTTTGCATAAAATTCGGCTTTGATTTTAATAGTAAGAACAGTTCTTATTCTATTTTAAGAACAAAAGAAAGAATTCCGTTCCATCGCCGTAAAATCCCTTGTCTGTTTTTCACAAAATCGAATATTGATTATCAATTCTTCGAATCATGAACCTTTTGCTGTTAATATACATGAAATTGTTTCGGAATCGTAATCATCCGATTCCGAAATGCTGTCCCTCCACTCCGTTTTCCGTCCGCGCCTCTCTTCTCTTCGCGCGCATTTTAGGGGGTCGGATACCGTTCGGAGCAGGATTTTGTCCCCAAAAGGAGCGGCTCCGCCTGCAGGC
>CAKSUH010000291.1 GCA_934500855.1 uncultured Eubacteriales bacterium | reverse complement strand
AGGCTGTTTTTTGAAACGGGAACCTATCATTTTTATGCGGAAGGCGCAACCGAACGGCTCTGCGCGGTCAGCAACAACAATCGCGGCATAAAGCGTGTGGTGTTCCCCGTGCACGGAATGCGGAACCTGACCGTGGACGGCGGCGGGTCGGTCTTTGTGTTTCACGGCAAGGCGTTCCCGTTTGCGGCTACCGACTGTCGGGGGCTGACGCTGGAGAATATGGTATTTGACCGGGCACTTCCGCCGGTAGCCTCCCTTCGCTTCCGTGACATTACCGAGGACGGCTTCTTTATGGAAATTGATCGGAGCCGGACCCCGTATCGCGTGGAAAACGGGGACCTGATCTTTCCGCGCGAGGGATGGGAGCTTCGCTCCGACGAGCGGATGATGCCGCTTCACAAAATCGAACCGTTCGGCGTACAGTATCTTTTCACCGCACACTGCCGCGATCAGCGGGAAAACCTGCCCGCCCCGATCTGCGATGCGTATGCGGAGGAGGCGGACGGCGGAGTCCGTTTCCGCTATCTTCCGGGAACGCCGACAAAGCTCCGCATGGCGGAAGGCGAGCGGGGACTGACGATTGCGGAGGGCGGACGGGACCTGGATGTGATCTGGATTTGCGACTGTGAGCGGGTGAAACTGCGGAATCTGACCGTGCGGCGCGGGTGCGGCATGGGTGTGATTGCGCAAACAACGCAGGACATTGAGGTTGACCGTTTCCGTACCGATTCCGCGTCGGGCGGCTCGGAGATTTCTCTGACCGCCGATGCGCTCCACTTTGTCAACTGCACGAGGCGGGTGGATATTCACGATTGCAGGATTGAAAACACGATGGACGATGCCGTGAATGTTCACGGCGTTTACACCGAACTGGAGTCGGCGGAGGAGACGGCGCTCCATGTGCGGCTGATGCACCATGAACAGAAGGGCGTGAATGTTTACCGCCCGGGAGATCGGCTCCGTCTTGTGGACGCTTCCATGCGGGTCGTTTCGGAATTTCTTGTTTCGGAGGTCGCGTTTGAAGGGGACGGTGTGACCGCGCTTCGGATCGGCGGCGTATTCCTTTCGGGAGCGGAGAATGCCACCCCGGGGTGCTATGTGGAGAACCCGGGCAGAATGCCGGATGTACACCTGCGGAACAATCGCTTCTTTCATCTGCCCAACCTGCGCATTTCCGGCGAAGGGGAGCTTGTGATTGAGGACAACGAAATGGAATGCTGCTGTTCGGCACTGACGGCAACCGACCTTGCCCGGTATTGGTTTGAGTCGGGGCGCGTCCGTCATCTGGTGTTCCGTCGGAACCGCATGAAGAACTGCAACGCGCTCGGCGGAAATTCGTTCGTCCGCGTGAGCGTTTCCGGCTTTGCGGACGAAGCCGCGCCGAAGATTCACGGTCATGTGGAGATTACCGACAACGAATTTTCCGATATCAGCGGATATGCGGCGCGGATTTCGGGGGTGCGGGAGCTGACGGTGCGCGGGAATCGCGTCACGGAAGGCGGACCGGTTCCGCTTCTGATCGACGGCGTTCCGAAGCGAAGCGAATAGAAAAAGGACCGACGGCATTCAGAGCCGTCGGTCCTTTTTCCAAGCGTTCCGCATTCAGATCGCAACGAAGTGTCTGCGGGTGGATGCGAAATCCACATGGATATCGGAAATGCGGTAACCGTAGTGCATCAGCGTATCGCCGCTGTATACTTCCCCTGTTTCCTCTACGCGATACCGCTTTTCGGGGTCCAGTCCCTGCAGCTTCACGCGCCGCCGCGAGTCAACCGTCCCGCGGATGGTTACATGGGTCAGCAGTGCCTCGGAGCGGTCGGGGGAGACAAAGCACCATGCGCAGTCAATGCGCCCCTGCCACGGAGAGAGCAGACGGTAGTAGTCGCCGTAGTGCGTCAGGTCGTAGTACTTATGATAGTCCGCGCACTGCTCGCGGATCAGCTTCTTTTCCTCCTCCCCGAGCGAGAGCAGATCTAACTCGTAGCCGAAAGAACCGCCGAGCGCGACATTTCCGCGTGTGACAAAGGGGGTGGTGCGCTGAAGCTGATGGTTCGGGCAGGCGGAGACATGGGCGCCCATGGATGACGGAGGATACACCATCGAGGTGCCGTACTGAATATCAAGGCGTTCGATTGCGTCGGTATCATCGCTGGTCCAGATCTGAGGCGCGTAGTAGAGCCACGCGGGGTCAAACCGTCCGCCGCCGCCCGAGCAGCCTTCCAGAAGCAGGTCGGGGTAGGCGGTGTGCAGGCG
>CAKSUH010000290.1 GCA_934500855.1 uncultured Eubacteriales bacterium | reverse complement strand
ATGGAATCCCGCCCTTGTGTGAAATTCTTGAAGGTTCTTAGGAAACTTCTTTCAAGAAGTTTCCTAAGTGGGGCTTGGGGCAACGCCCCGAGGTCTTTCCCTCACTCGGAAATCCGCTTTGCGTGAGCGAGAAGGTAGGCTTCGGCTTCGGGACACCAGACATTGCCGTGAGACTTGACCAATTCGTCCAGATGCGCATAGAGCGGATCGGTCTTGCCGAGCTCGGCGAAGTCGGAGAGCGCGACCAAAGGAAGATCAAGCGCGTTGTAGCAGACCTTTTTCGCTCCGTTTGCGTGCTCCATTGCGTAAATCGTGTCGGGGACCGCCGCCATACCGAGAATGTGGGACACCATCACGCCCGGGTTGATCACGCCGCGCTCGATCAGGTCAATGGTTTCCACCGTGTCCTCGGGAATGCTTCCCGCCGTGCCGACCAGATGAATGCCGTCGTAATGCACGCGGTAGAGATTCAGACTGCCCGGGAGATCATGGACAGCAGGTCCCGCAAAGAAGTTGATGCAACCGTCAAAGCGCGCGATTTTCTCCGCCATGGTCAGAAGCCCCGCAACGGGGACCATGACCATCACATCGTCAAAACCGCCGTCCGAAAGCTCCAGAAGCAGTTTGACGGGATCCGCAACATTCGAGGTGTTGCAGTAGACCAGTTCGCAGCCCACCGCCTTCGCCGCTTCGGGACTGCACTTGCCCGCCGCGTAGTCCAGACGGTCCTGATTCAGGTCGGTGACAACCACCTGCGCGCAACCCGCGTAGTGAACCGCCAGTTCAACCGCCGCCAGACCCATCGGTCCTGCGCCGCCGAGGATTGCGAGTCTGCCGCCGCGCTTCGCGCCGTCGGTGCGGTGATAGTTGGTGTAGTCGGTGTGGTACATTCCCTTGAACGCCCGCAGGACACAGCCGATCGGCTCGACCAGCGCGCCCTTGTAGTAGCTGTCGCCCGCGTAGGGAAGCAGGCAGCCGCGCTCCAGAACCACTTCGGGGACCACGGCGTAAAGCGTGTCGCCGCCGATCCAGCGGTAGGAGTAGCCGGGGTCGTAGTTGTTCTCCAGCTTCAGCGCGGGCTGAATGACCACCCGCTGACCGACCTTCCATTTGCCCGTCAGCTTACTGCCGACCGACACGATGTCGCCGCACATCTCATGCCCGATGATAACGGGGTGCTCCGCGATATCCGGCGGAACCCGCTTATGCGCGGTTCCCTGAATGACCGCTTTGTAGGTGGAAGCGCAGAGCGAATCCGTAACCACGCGCATCAGGATCTCGCCGTCACCCGGTTCGGGAAGATCAAAGGTTTCCACGCGCAGATCGCGCGCACCGTAAAGGCGTACTGCCGTTGTTTTCATAAAATTACAGCCTCCTCTTGATTTTTCGGTTGCTTTATGGTACAATCATATCATAACAATCAAAAACTTTCAAGGGATGGCGGAAAAAATGACATCCAATCACGAAAATAAAGCGATTCGCTCAAAATCAATCGCAATCGGTCACGGAGGTGCGGGATGTTGACGGTGGAGCGGCAGGCGGAGTTGTTGGAAATTCTGAAGCGCGAGAAGAGCGCGACGGTGGCGGCGCTCACGAAGCGGTTATACGCGAGCGAGGCAACGGTACGGCGGGATCTTGCGGCGCTTGAGGCGCAGGGGTATCTCAAGCGGGTACACGGCGGCGCGGTGATCGGCGGCGCGCCCGACCGCGAGATTCCCTACGAGGTGCGGGAGAGCGAGCAGGAACGGGCGAAGGAGATCATGGCGCGGCGCGCGGCGGCGTTCCTGCACAAGGGAGATGTGGTATTTCTGGACGGTTCGTCGTCGGCATTCCATATGGTGGGACCGCTTTCGGAAACGGAGGATGTTCTGGTGGTGACGAGCGGCGCGCGGACGGCGCTGGCTTTGGCGGAGCGCGGCGTGCGGGTTATCAGCACGGGCGGGCAGATGATTACACGGTCCTACAGTTATGTGGGGACGCACGCTGAGGCTTGCATTCGCGGGATGCACGCGGATGTGGTCTTTTTCTCCTGTCGCGGTCTTTCCGACGAGGGGGAGATGACCGACACCTCGATTGAAGAGAACAATCTGCGCCGCGTGATGCTGGAGCGTGCGCGGGTTCGCATTCTTCTCTGCGACACCTCAAAGCTCGGCAAGCAATACCTTTACTCCCTCGGCTACCGTGACGCGTTGGATGAGGTAATTTCGGAGAGATAGGAAAGACCTTGGAGGGAGAGAGCCCCCTCTTTCGGAGAGGGGGCTCTCTCCC
>CAKSUH010000289.1 GCA_934500855.1 uncultured Eubacteriales bacterium | reverse complement strand
GCGCGGGTGGACGGTCAGATTGAGTTTCTGGAGCTGTATCGCGGAAATCCCGTGGTTCGCGCGGGGCAGGCTGTTCGGCGCGGGGAACTTCTGGTCAGCGGAATCTTCGAGCATGAGAACATCGGGTGCAGGTTTACGCGCGCCGCGGGACGGGTTTTTGCACGAACCGAGCACACGCTGACAGTGGAAATTCCGTTTGCAGACCGTGAAAAAGTCTGCTATGCAACGGAAAAAGGCGATATTTGGCTGAATTTTTTTGCTTTTACGGGAAAAATTTCAGAAAAGACTGGAAATGGGACTGCCGATTGTGATATAATAGAAACGGTAACACATCCCAACCTGCGATTCCTGAAAAATCTACCCTTTTCCTTGCGCCGAGAAACGCGCAGGCTTTGGAGAGAGGAAACGGTGACGAGAACGCCCGAGGAAGCAATCGGGCTGGCGTATGACCGTCTGGAAGCGGATCTGAGGCGGCTCTCGGAAAACGCGCAGTTGCTTTCCTGTAGCACCGAGATGACCCTGACCGATGATGGCGTCATACTGGAATGCACCGTGTCCTGTATCGAGGACATTGCGGAGCAGATTGAATTTGATGTGACCGACTAACCGCACGGAGAGGAGTCAAATGAACCGCAGAAGTATCAAAATGGAACATCCCGATGCCACCGCCAAGATTTTCGGCAGCTTTGACCGAAACGCCGCCATGATCGAGGCGCAGTTCGGCGTGACGGTACGGAACCGCGCAGGGGACGGAGGAGATTCGATCGTGATTGAGGGGGAGAATGTCGAAGCGGTGAACGCCGCCGCGCAATGCGTCTCCTATCTTCATGAGCTTTGCTCCAAAACCGACGAGTTGTCGGAGCAATCGGTGCAGTATGCCATCGATATGGTAACGGCAGGGCAGGGCGCGGAACTTGAAGCGCTCGGCGATGCCTGCATCTGCGTGACCGCCAAGGGGAAGCCGATCAAGGCAAAGACCATCGGTCAGAAGCAGTATGTGGAGAGCATCCGTAAAAATACGATTGTTCTCGGCGTGGGACCTGCGGGAACGGGAAAAACCTTTCTTGCGGTCGCGATGGCGGTTAAGGCACTGCGGGAAAAGCAGGTCAGCCGCGTGATTCTGACGCGTCCCGCGATCGAGGCGGGCGAAAAGCTCGGATTCCTTCCCGGGGACCTGCAAAGCAAAATCGACCCCTATCTGCGCCCGCTTTACGATGCGCTTTACGAAATGATGGGCGTGGAGAACTACCAGAAACAGGTGGAAAAGGGCGTGATCGAAATCGCGCCGCTTGCCTACATGAGAGGTCGGACGCTTGACGATTCCTTCATCATTCTGGACGAGGCGCAGAACGCCACGCCCGAACAGATGAAGATGTTTCTCACGCGCCTCGGCTTCAACTCCAAGGTGGTGGTGACGGGCGACCTGACCCAGACCGACCTGCCGAGGGGGCAGAAGAGCGGGCTTGCGGCGGCGGTGAAAATCCTTACGGGAATCGAGGACATCGGGATTCACTATTTTACTGAGCGTGATGTGGTGCGCCACAGGTTGGTGCAGAAGATCATTCAGGCATATGAGCGCTATGACCGTGAAATGATACGGAAGGAAAAGAATGATCGCGAAAGAGCGGGAGAGCGGTTCCGCGCAATGCGGCGGACCGAGAAACACGGAAAGGATACGGAATAATATGGAACGGAAAATGCTTTGCAAGATTGATTTTGAAAACCGTCAGGAGCTGTTACCGCTGACCTACAAGCTGAAAATGCTGGTTCGCCGCGCGGTGGAGACGACATTGGATTATGAGCAGTACGAAAATCCGATTGAGGTGTCGGTTACCTTTACCGACAACGAGGGCATCCGCGAACTGAATCGGAAATTCCGGACCATCGACCGCGCTACCGATGTGCTGTCCTTCCCGCTGTTTGATTACACGGGAGAGAGTGAGGAGCCGCCGGTGGACGAGTTTGTGGGGATGCTCGGCGATATCGTGATCTCTCTGGAACAGGCAAAAAAGCAGGCGGAGGAATTCGGTCACAGCTTCGAGCGCGAGGCGGCTTTTCTGACCGTGCATTCCATGCTCCATCTGTTGGGCTACGACCACGAAGCGGGCGGAGACGAGGAAGCCGATATGCGGCGCAGACAGCGCGAGATTCTCGACCGCATGGGGCTGTCGCTCAAGGAGACAAAATGAACCGATACCAAAGAACCCCGGCGCAATCCGAAAAAGAACCCCGCCCCGAAGGTTTTGCGGGACGGAATGTCAAGGTCATCA
>CAKSUH010000288.1 GCA_934500855.1 uncultured Eubacteriales bacterium | reverse complement strand
AAACATCTGGCGCGGCAGACAGGGAACCGATATGGACCGGGTTCGGGCGGACCACATGGGAATGCTCGCAACGGTCATCAACTCCATCGCGCTTCAGGATGCGTTTATACACGCGGGTATGAAGGCGGTTGTTATGACCTCGGTTGACATTCATGCTTTTGCGGATTCTTACACCGCGCGCGATGCGATCGCCGCAATGGAAGCGGGAAAGGTTGTCATCTTCGGCGGCGGACTTGGTGTTCCGTACTTCTCAACCGATACAACGGCTGTTCTGCGCGCGGCGGAGATTCATGCCGACTGCGTGTTGATGGCAAAGAACATTGATGCAATCTACAGCGCCGATCCGAGAAAGGATCCGTCCGCAGTCCGTTACAGTGAACTGACCTACCGCACAATCATTGACAAAAATCTCAAAGCACTTGACCTGTCCGCCATGATTTTCTGCATGGAAAATGACATAAACGGCTACGCCTTCGGGCTTGCGGATCCCGAAAACATTTACCGTGTTGTCATGGGCGAGCCTGTCGGCACCCTGATTCATAACAAAGACTGAATTACAGAGAAAGGATTGGATGAAACAATGAAGTTCAATACCAAGCAGACCGAAGAAAAAATGCAGAAAAGCATCGCAGCTTACGAAAGCAATCTTTCCACAATCCGTGCAAGTCAGGCGAATGCCGCCATCGTGTCCAAGGTGACTTTTGAGTATTACGGCGCACCGACGCGCATCGTGGATATGGCATCGGTATCGGTGACAGATCCCAAAACCCTGACCATTTCTCCCTATGACCGTTCCACCCTCAAACCGATGGTGAAGGCGATTTTGGCATCCGACATCGGCATTACACCGAGCGATGACGGCAGTGTCATCCGTCTGATCTTCCCGCAGCTGACCGAGGAGCACCGCAAGGAGCTGACCAAGCAGATTCAGAAAATGGGCGAGGAAGCGCGTGTTGCCGTTCGGAACATCCGCCGCGAAGCGAATGACGAAATCAAAAAGCAGAAGAAAGACGGCGAAATGACCGAGGATGAGCAGAAGGCAAGCGAGAAATCCGTTCAGGATCTGACCGACAAGTACATCAAACAGGTAGATGACATTACCGCAAAGAAGGACAAGGAGATCATGCAGGTCTGACGGCGGCGTTTCTGCGATTCTCCGGCGGGCGCCGCAAAACGGTTCCCGCCGGATTTTTTGGAGTGCATCATGTTGTTTCAAAAGAAGAAAAAGAAAGCGGCAGGTGTTCCCGATCTTTCGGACGGGCGGCTGCGGCACATCGCCTTCATTATGGACGGCAACGGCAGGTGGGCAAAAAAACGCGGAATGCCGCGCGAATACGGGCACAAGCGGGGAGCGGAGACTTTTCGACGCATCGGGCGGTACTGTGAATCAATCGGATTACAGTGCATGACGGTGTATGCCTTCTCAACGGAAAACTGGAAGCGCCCCGAGCATGAGATTGCGGCATTGATCGGACTTCTGGACGATTATATCGAGGAATTTTTCCGCGAAATGGACAAGGAAAAAATCCACCTGCGCTTTATCGGCAATCTTTCCGCCTTTCCGGACGCTTTACGGGAAAAGATGGAGCGGATCGACCGCGAAACCGCAGACCGCGCGTTTCTGCTCAATATTGCGGTCAATTACGGCGGCAGGGAGGAGATTGCCCATGCCTGCGAGGCGCTGATCCGAGAGGGGAAGCAGACCGTGACCGAGGATGACATTTCCGCGCATCTCTATACGGCGGGATGTCCCGACCCCGATCTGATCGTCCGCACGGGAGGGGATCTGCGCTCTTCCAATTTTCTGCTTTGGCAGTCCGCATATGCGGAATACTATTTTACCGACACGCTCTGGCCCGATTACAACGAGCGGGATGTGGACGAAGCGGTCCGCTCCTTTCTCGGACGCAAACGGCGCTTCGGCGGCGTCAAAAACATTTGAACTGAAACTGAAAGGGATTCGCTATGAAGCAACGAATCATCACGGCGGTTATCGCCTTTTTCGTCCTGTTACCCGTCCTGATCTTTTCGGATTATTTCATTTTCCCGTTGGGACTTGCCTTTTGCGCGGTTTTATCGGTTTGGGAGATGTTTACCTGCGTCGGGCTGAAAAACGCATGGCTTTTTACGGCTCCGATGTATGCAATCGGCGCGGCTTTTCCGTTTCTGATCCGCTATCTTCCAGACAAAAGCCTTCTGGCTCCGATTGCGCTCTGTGCGGCGGTTGTCTGGACGCTGTACGCCTTTACGGTGCTGATCTTTACACACGGCAGATA
>CAKSUH010000287.1 GCA_934500855.1 uncultured Eubacteriales bacterium | reverse complement strand
TTCTTCACCGCCCTGTCGCTCTCGCTGAACAACCTCATGACCAAAAATGGGCGTACCTTTATGACCGCTTTTGCCGGTTCCATCGGCATCATCGGCATTGCGTTGATTCTCTCGGTCTCGTCCGGTGTAAACGCCTACATCGAATCGGTCCAGCGCGACACGCTGGCAAGCTACCCGATTGAATTGCACGCCGAATCGGTTGACCTGACCGCGCTGGTCAACACGCTGATGAATTCGAACGGTAACGACACGCACGATCACGACCGCAACAAGATTTACGAAAGCATCGTGCTGGCACAGCTGATGAACGCACTCGGCTCCACGGGGACCGAATCAAACGATCTGACCGCTTTCAAAAAATATCTGGAAGGCTCCGAGGAATTTGCCAAGTACCTCTCCTCGGTCCGCTATCAGTATGACTTCAACTGGAGCATTCTGGTCCGCGAGGGCAACGAAATCGGTTCGGACGCGGGCAAGGTTGTCAAATCCGATGTTGCCGCATGGCTCTCGGGCATGCGCGGCTCAACAGGCTCGGGCAGCACCTCGCAGTCCCCCTACGCCAATATGATGGGCACTTCGATGGGCGGCTTCAATGTCTGGTCGCAGATGCTCTCGCCGTTGGACAAAAACGATTCCAATCTCGTTTCCTCGCTTGTGCGCGAAAAGTACGAGCTGATCGACGAGGGCGGCAGATGGCCCGAAAAGCCGAATGAAGTGGTCCTGATTGTGGACGAGCACAACGAGATCAGCGACCTTGCGCTCTTTGCCCTCGGCTTGCGGACCGAAGAGGAAATGAACAAGGTCATGCTTGCCGCCATGAAGGGTGAGCCGGTGGACCTCTCGAACCGCAAATCATGGACCTATGAGGAAATCAAGCAGATGCGCTTCCGCCTCCTGCTTGCCTCGGAGTGCTACGAAAAGAATGCCGACGGAACCTACACCGACCTCTCGGCAAGCGACAGCGGGTTGGAGTCGCTCTACGGCGACGCGGACCGCGGGTTCACGCTTCAGGTTGTCGGAATCGTCCGTCCGACCGATGACGCGACCGCCGCGTTCATGAACGGCAGCATCGGCTACACCGCCGCGCTTGCCGACGAGGCGATGGCGCGGACGCAGAAACTCGGGATGATCGAGGAGCAGAAGAATTCTCCCGACATCGACATCATCACGGGTCAGCCCTTCAAGAGCGACAAGGTGATTACCGAGGAGCAGAAGCGGACCGCGATTCACAACTATCTCGCTTCCCTCTCCGATGCGGAAGCCAAGCAGTTCCTCTGCCGCGTTCTGGCGCCCGAACCTTCCGAAGAACAGGTTGCCGCAAAGGTTGCGGAAATCAACGCCTACCCCGACTCCGCTCTGCGGCAGATGCTGACCTCCGTTCTGGGAACAATGGGACAGGAGGGCGTCACGGTGGACATGATTATGGAGAATCCACAGTTGAAAGCCATGGCGATTCAGGCGATTGCAAAGGCGATGGTACAGGAGGAACTGAACCAAGCCGCGTTCGGCACCAAAACCGTTGCCGAAATGGAAGCAATGCTGACTCCCGCGCAGGTGGACAAGCTTTATGAAGAGGATGAAATCCCGCACGATTACTCCAAGTCGACCTATCAGAAAAATCTCTCGCTTCTGGGCGATGTGAACGCCGACTCCCCCTCCGCCATCTATCTTTATGCCGCGACCTTTGAGGACAAGGACGAAATCGGCGCGCTGATTGACGCCTACAACGGGACGGTTGAGGAATCCAAGAAGATTTCCTACACCGACTATGTGGGACTTCTGATGTCCTCTGTGACGACGATTGTCAATGCGATATCCTATGTTCTGATTGCGTTTGTTGCGATCTCTCTGGTGGTTTCCTCCATTATGATCGGCATCATCACCTACATTTCGGTTCTGGAACGGACCAAGGAAATCGGCATTCTGCGCGCAATCGGCGCGTCGAAGAAGGATGTCGGACGGGTCTTTAATGCCGAAACGCTGATTGTCGGTTTTGTTGCAGGCATCATCGGCATCGGGATCACGCTCCTGCTCAATCAGGTGGTAAACATCATTCTGTTCCACTTTACGGGGATTGCGGGGCTCCGCGCGGTGCTCCCCGTTGGTGCGGCAGTCATTCTGGTTGCCATCAGCATGCTTCTGACCCTGATCGCGGGGTTGATTCCCTCCGGCTTTGCCGCAAAGAAGAACCCTGTGGAGGCTTTACGGAGCGAATAAAAAAAGAAAGGGCTTGGGACTCTGTCCCAAACCCTGCTTAGGGGACTTCTTAAGGAGAAGTCCCCTA
>CAKSUH010000286.1 GCA_934500855.1 uncultured Eubacteriales bacterium | reverse complement strand
TCAGGCTCCCGCCGGGTCGGACTTCCGTAAATAGGGTTTTCATGGTCGTTTCTCCCTTTGCCGTCTTATTTCAGGATGATGCGGGTCATCTCGCCCGTTCCGGCTTCTTTTTCCCGATTCATATCGCGCAGAACATACTGCGGGATAAATGCGGGCTTGCCATCGGGCGTTTTGGCGATGATTTCCAGATACTCATCCCCGTGGTTATGCCCCGTAAAGTAGCCTTTGATCACATCCGCGCTGTTGGTAATCAGGTCGTAAACCGCCTTTGAGATCGGGTCGGTGTAGGCGTTTGCATCGTAGTCGACATAGTAGCTGTGCCCCACCGGATTTTTGGTGGGAAGCGGAACATGACCGAACAACAGCATCACATAGCCCTTTTCGCGCGCCAGTGCGATGTCCCGTTCCAGTTTTGCCAATTGGTTCGCGGTAAACCGCGCCGAACGGACATCGTACCAACTCGCGTTATCCAACACAACCAACATCACCCGCTCGTCAATCACCTGCGAGGTGTACTCGAGGTCAACCCCGTATTTTGCGTAAAGCGCCTCCATGGTCTTGTGGTAGCTTTCGTACCGCGCAAGGTCGCTCTTCGCGCCCGGAAAGGTACAGTCATGGTTTCCGCTCGTCATCAGAACCTTTCCCGCAAGCGCGGGATTCACCGTTTCGGCGGAGCGGAAGATGTACTGCTCCAATATGTCGTAATTCGCGCGGGAATAGTAGTTGACAAGATCGCCCGTCAGCACAATGCGATCCGCGTGCTCCGCCGCGTAGTTCATGCAGCGCTGATAGGTTGCAAGAATCGTCTCGTTGTCGGGAAACGCGTGTCCCCACTCCGCTTCCGAGCGTTTGGTCATTGCGTCCTCATCGTCATAAACAGCGTTGAAATGAAGATCGGTCAGTTGGTAGATTTCAATCGGATCTCCGTCTCCCCCGAGGTTGATGGTCACTTCGCGAAGTGTGACGGTCTTTCCGTCCGCTCCCGTGACCTCGATTCCCGTTTTCCACGGGTTCTTGAATCGGTAGGAGTTGAAGAGGTCCTCCCGATTCGCCTGCCCGCCCGGGGTGGTCGCCGCCCCGGTGACCTTTTCCGTTTCCGTATCGGTTTTCATACCCGTTTCGCTCCCCGTTACGGGGTCCTTTCCCGTTGTGCCGCTCGCGCAACCCGTGAGAAACAGCCCCACGCCGAAAATCCCGAGCAACAGCCGCTTGATGCGTTCGCTTCGTTTCAAGGTTTTTCCCTCTTTCCTCATTCCGTTTCCCGCTTCCGCTCAGTTGTAGTGGCTGAAGAGCCAGCCGTCAAGCGTCTCAAGCGCCGCGTTCATCGTATCCTTGTTC
This sequence comes from uncultured Eubacteriales bacterium, assembly GCA_934500855.1. GTDB lineage: Bacteria > Bacillota > Clostridia > Oscillospirales > CAG-272 > UMGS1865. The sequence goes on along the minus strand of CAKSUH010000286.1, from coordinate 946 downwards.
TTGGAAAGCGCGCTGATGACCGCCGCCGCACCGTCCCCGCTCCCATCATAGACCGCACCCCCGAGCGCGTCTCTCCAGAGCGTGTTGCGGACATCCTTCACCGCCGTGGGATAGATATCCGAGAAATCCCATCTGGTGGAGCTCATGATAAGGTCAAACACCTTGCCCGACTGCGAATCCTGTAGCTTTTGCCCCTTGATGACACGGTTGAACAGTTGGGGGCGAACCGTTGCGTAGCTCTTGAAGGCAAACAGCTCCAGAACCGCGCTGAGCATTTCGTAATTCTTGTTGCTTCCGTACATCACGGCAACCGTGTTGTGCGAATCCTGCACGCCCGCATAGTAGGCAGTCTGCGACTCCTCATACTTCGGAAGCGGAAGCAGTCCCCAGGAATCCTGCGGCATCTCGGAGAGGTGCTTATAGTCTCCCATTCCCGCCACGCAGAAGACCGAGCGGCTCTGGCGGAATGCCGCCACAGGCGTGGTGTAATTGGGATCATAAGTAACATCATTGACATTTTTTCCGACCAGATACGCGTCATTCGAACGGTAGAAGGTGACGAGTTTATCCGCCGCCTGCTGCAGTTTTCTCTGCGCGGTGCTGTTCAGAAGCGTATGCTTGCCCTTGTCGCTGACCTGCGTGAGGTCGATATCGAACGCCGCAAGAAATCCGTCATAGGCGTGAACCTGATAGTGCGATGTAAAGCCGTAGATGTTCCCTTCCGCGTCTTTGGTCTCGTCCTGAAGCGTTGCGGTGTCCCTGACAAGCGAAATCAGCTTGTCAATCGTCCACTTGCCGTCCAGCGTCAGCTTGTAAAGTTCCGAGTCGCTCAGATTGCAGCGATTCTGCAACAGGTTCTTCTGAAAGTACATACAGAAGGTGGTCATAAAGTTGGAAAGATTCATATCCCCCTGCAGAACAAACAGGCGGTCGTTCGCCTCCGTTC
>CAKSUH010000285.1 GCA_934500855.1 uncultured Eubacteriales bacterium | reverse complement strand
TTCCTTGTCGGCTTTGAGAAAGAGAAGTCCGTCAAGCTCTCCATCGGCATCATAGCCGCCGATGACGGCGGTAAAGGTTTTGCCGGAAAGCACCGGCGTCGGATCGGAATCCTCACCCGGTTTTTCGGGCGTATCGATGTTGTCGGAGGTGTCCGGCTTTTTCGGCGTGTCGTCACTCTTTAATAAGCCGGGAACGGCAAATGCGAAAACGCTGAACGCGACAAGTCCGGCGGCAAAGGCGATTAAAAAGTTGCGCACGTTGGGCATTTCGGACAGCTTGCGTTTGATTTTCGGCTTTTTGGTTTTGGAGCTTGTTTGCGGCTTTTGCGGATGGCCGGAACGGTTCGGCGGCCTTGTCGGCGTGGAATTCAAAAGTATCACCCTTTCGGTAGTCTGAACGTCGGAACTTATGTACGGTTTTCAGCCTTGTCGTATTTTTCGACCGCGATCACGAACGGCGCATCGGGCGAATTGACCAAATGAAAATGCGAAACGCAGAATTTCTTTTTGTCGTAACCGGCAAGCTTTTCTAACAGCATTTTGCCTTCGGTTTGCCCTTCGGCGTGTCCCGGGTAGACCGCAACATTCAGAATCGCGTCCGTATCCATCAGCTCGATCGCCGCCCGGATCGCGGGCATGGTGCTTTCGCGCAGGGTGGTGACGGACTTGTCCCCGCCGGGGAGCCAGCCGAGGTTGAACATCCCCGCTTTGACGGGGGTATGCACATAATCCTTTACGAACTGATGCGATGCCCGGATCAGCGTGTAGTTTTCGGGGCAACCCGTCTCCTGCAGATGCCGTGCGGTGGATTCAAGCGCCTGCTCCTGAATGTCAAAAGCGTAAACATGACCGGTGGGACCCACGGTTTTGGAAAGGAATTCGGTGTCGTGTCCGTTTCCCATCGTGTAGTCCACTGCAATGTCGCCTTCGTGCAGGTGGTTTCGGATGAAATATTTGTGCAGCTGAAGCAGGTCAATCTGATATTTTCCCATGGAAATCCGTCCTTACTTGTTATGAATATCCGAGCGCAGGAAGCGGATGGCGCGTTCCACGGCATCCTTGGAGTTGCCCCACGGCTCGTCCTGAAAGCGGTAATCGAATTTTTTGCAGAACCAACTGACATCCTTTTGCAGTTCCGTCATGTAGCCCCCGACCACCCCGGCGCACGCGGCGGCGAATTCGGGCATTCTCTTTTTGCCCAAGCGCTTCTGACCGACCGAGAGAAGCAGACGGTAGTGCGGCAGGCAGAAGAACGGCTGGGCGCGGAGTTTTTTGGGGAAGTCCTCGTCGGTCTGCCAGAGCCAGACCACGGTGTCCGCCATCTTTTCGAAGTTCCCGTTTACGCGGCGGCAGATGTAGCAGTCCGCTTCCAGTTCTCCGATCCGCTTCAGCGGCTTGTTTCCCTGACCGCCCCCGATGCCGCCGTCGCGCAGATCATTTTCCAGTTCGGCAAGGTGGCTTTCCAGCGTCAGCGCCATGCCGAGCCGATTCTTGCGCACGAACATGAGGTCATAGTGCGTGCGGCAGAAGCCCTGCCGGTTGGTTTTGATGCGGACATCCGGTTCCATCATCGAAGCGCCGAGGATCAGGTCCAGCTCGTCCGCCTCCAGTTTGCGCGCAAGAGCGCAGAGAGGGCATCCGCAGCCCGGGTCGGCGGCGCTCGCTTCAAACGCCTCGTTGACGGGGATGGTAAAATTCATATCCATAAAAGACGGTCCTTTCGGCAAAAACACACTTGATTTCCGCGCGGAAATCGTGTATAATAAAAGCAATTGCAGTACATCTATCATTATACCACATTTTCACCGTCGGATGCAAGGGGAAAACCGAAAAAAAGACGGCGGAACGGATAATTTTTCTTGCGGAAAGGATACAAAATGGAACCCTACCTGTTCTTTGACCTTGACGGCACGCTTTGCAACTCAGCCGAGGGCATTCTCAATTCGGTGACTTACGCCCAGGACAAGCTGGGGTTGCCCCGACAGGAGCGGAGCGAAATGCTGCACTACATCGGACCTCCGCTTGCGCGGACCTTTGCTTCCGATTACGGACTGGACGAGGTCGGAGCGGCGGAGGCGGTTGCGGCATACCGCGAATACTACAACGAACGCGGCATTTTCGAGTGTTCGCTTTACGACGGGATTCCCGGGATGCTGGATACGCTGCGCGACAGCGGATACGGCTTGGTTCTCGCAACCTGCAAGCCGGGCGTTTCGGCACGGCGGGTTCTGGAGCATTTCGGGATAGCCGACCGTTTCCGCATGGTTTCGGGTCCCGAATTTGACGGAACGCGGAACGAAAAGCATGAGGTGATCGCCTATGCAACAGAGCAG
>CAKSUH010000284.1 GCA_934500855.1 uncultured Eubacteriales bacterium | reverse complement strand
GGTCAGCCCGTCCGGATTCATTTCCCATGCGGAATCGCAAAAGCGTTTGCCCGTGATGTGCCATGTTTCGCAGTATTCCTCAAAGAAGGCAACATCGCGCAACTCCGCGCCCGAAAGCCCGGTTTTGACCAGGGTAATGATATCCTGCGTGCGATACCCCCTTGCCGCCGCGCGGACCGCCGAGAGAATCAGACGGGAAAGCGGCTTGGCGGCAAGCTCGGTGCGTTCGGAGTAAAAGCAGGGAATCCCGCTTTTTTCCAGCGCCGCGTCAAGAATGCCGCGCCATGCCTCGGGGTCGCGAACCATGACCGCAATGTCGCCGAAGCGGTAACCCTCCCGAATCAGCGAAAGAATGTTGTGTGCGCAAGCCTCGGCTTCCTCGTAGCGGTTGGAGGCGCGCAAAAGGGTCACACTTCCGTCGGTCGGGAGCGGGGCGGGGCGCTTGGCGGAAAAGTCCCAGAGACGGTCGGTCAGCACTTCAAGCGATGCGGGACGGATTCCGGACGGCGCGGGAAGCAGAACCTGCCGCACCGTGGCGCCGACCTCCGCCGCAATGCGGATCAGGCGCTGTGCGGTTTCCGCAACGCTTGCAAAATGCGGCGCGCGCGAAAAAGGACGGTCGAGGCAAAGCGTGACCGTAACGCTTCGGTTTCCGCGCAGCAGTTCGCGCAGAATGCCGTATTCCGGGTAGGTGAAGCTGGTGAAGGAGTCCACGCAAACCGGGATTTCGGCAGGAAGCGGCTCGGCGCGGAGCATTTCGGCAAGAAGCAGGAGGCGCTCCGACGGGTCGGGTCCCGTTGCGCGACGGCATTTCTCGCGGAATACCGCACTGATTTCCGCCAGATCGCGCAGCTTTTCGGGCAGGGGACCGTCGGCGGAAAGCGTTCCTGCGGCTTTCTCGAGCGCGTCGCTTTCCACGCCGCAGTTTTCAAGCTCGGTGACTGCCGTGAGCAGCTTTGCGGTCAGCGCGGTGTCCCGTTTGCCCGTAGCGCCGTAGCGCCGCAGGGTGGGGGCAAGTTCGCGGAGCGTGTCCCACATCAGAAGCGAACGCGTGGCGTTTTTGATGCTTGACGGTTCGGGACCGCCGCGCAGGCGGAACATCCGATCGGCTAAGCGTGAGAAACCGAGGATTTCGAAGGTGCGCCCTGCGTAAGGCGGAAGCGCGTCGGCAAACTGCTTTTCGCTGATGTATGCCTGCTGTTCGGGGACCAGCAGGAAACACCGCCTGCCGTTTTCCGTCTCGGAAAGGACGGTTTTTGTAAGCGCATCGTTTCGCGCTTTCGCATCGGTTGAACAGATCAGATTCAGCATCCGGCGGTATCCTCCTGCCTACGCGTATCCGTATCGAAGAGCAACAGGTTCCGCCGTACCGTCTCCCTGCCGCGCCATGCGAATGCGCGGGCGGAGAAGGCTTCATCGTCCATCGCGTCCAGTTCGGCAAGCGTCAGGCGGGAGACCGTCTGCTCCGAAAAAAACGGAATTTCGCTGTAAATGGTTCCTTCCTGCAGGGCGCGGCGCGTGTGCGGGCAGACCTCGCCGCAGATGTCGCACCCCCAAACGCTTCCGTAGCGGCGGACGGTTTCCGCCTCCGCATCGGTCAGCGTGCCTTTCTTCTGCGTGAGCGCCGAGAGACAGGTTCCGATCGCTTCCATCGGGCAGGCGCGGCGGCAGGCGCCGCAGTCCTCACAGTAGCCGATCTCCTGCGCGGCGCAGGGGACGGCTTTGGTTGTAATCAGTTCTCCGAGAAACACATAGGAGGAATAAGGCTTTGTGATGAGCATTCCGTTCCGCCCGATGATACCAAGACCCGCACGCGCTGCCGCGTCGCGCTCGTCAATCGGCGAGTGGTCGGCAAAACCCGCAAATTTTTCCCCGGGGAAGCGTTCCCGCAGGCGGGGAAGCAGATCCCCGAACAGGTCGCGGAAGAAGAGATGGTAGTCGCGCGGGACTGCGTAGGCGGAAAGATTGCGGTCCGGGGCCTCGGCGGCGCGGGTGAAATAGGGGATCGCCAGCATGACCGCAGTCCCGGAAGTCGGGTCGATTTCCGCACGATCCAAAAGGTATCTCCGCCCAACCCGACAGGCGGAAAGGGGGATGGGCGCGAACAGCCGGATCCCGCATCCCGAAAAATATTCGGACAAAAATTTCAACATCCCTTTCATTCCTCCGCTTTTTATGGTATAATGATAGAGAAAAGCAAAGCATCGCCCCTGACAATCGGTGAACCGCAGACAGTTGCCTTGGGGGGACATTTGTTGGGACAGGATATGCCCGCCCTTACCCGAGTGCCGAGATCCCGCCTGCCGGCGCCCCTTCGGGGTTCGACTGAACGCCGCAGGCGTTTGCTCAGAGATGACAC
>CAKSUH010000283.1 GCA_934500855.1 uncultured Eubacteriales bacterium | reverse complement strand
ACGCAGGTACCCGGACCGCTGACCGACATTCAGTCGTTCACGAAACAGCACATTGAGCGGACGATCAACGGGGGACCTCTGACGCTCGAATTTGCAGCCGGTATCTTCTCCAAAGAGGAAAACTGCTGCAAGGTTGCGATGCTGGTCAAGCATTTCATCGACCGCGGCGGACATCAACTGCAGCTGAACGCGGTCAACCTCGACGCGATGAAGGACGCGCAGATTCACCCCGAAGCGCACCAACACTTAGTCGTTCGCATCTGGGGCTGGTCTGCCTACTTCGTAGAGCTTGACAAGGAGTTCCAGGACCATGTGATCGCGCGGCAAGAGTACGAGGTGTAAAGAGGGATGCGCCAAAGGGGGCTTTTGAGGAAAGCCCCCTCTGGACTCCCCAAACCTTTTCAACTCACTTTTATAGTGCGAACAAGGTGCGCTGAACCAAAAGGGATTATGTAATTTCCCTTCTTAGTGAAAGTTCTTGGAGTTCTTAGAACCTTCTTTCAAGAAGGTTCTAAGTGGGTTTGGGCAAAGCCCAAGGTCTTATATATTATGCAAGGATTGATTTTTGATATCAAAGAGTTTGCGCTCAACGACGGGGGCGGGATTCGGTCGACCGTCTTTTTCAAGGGCTGTCCCTTGCGGTGTGTGTGGTGCCATAACCCCGAGGGACTGTCGCCGAAACGGGAATTGTATGTCAAACAGAAGGGATGTTTGCATTGCGGGCTGTGCCGAAAACCGTGTAATCATCCCGATTGTCAAGGGCTTGGACGGTGTCTGCATATCTGCCCGAAAAACCTTGTCAGCGTTGCGGGGGAGGAGTGGGAGAGCGGGGCGCTTGCCGAAAAGCTGTTGAAGCAGACCGACATCTATCGCGAAACGGGTGGCGGGGTCACGCTGTCGGGCGGAGAACCGCTTTTGCAATGGCAGTTTGCCGCAGAATTGCTTGACCGCCTGCACGGAAAGGTTCATACCGCCATCGAAACTTCGGGGTATGCCGAAGCGGAAGCCTTTCGCGCGGTGATTGACCGTTGCGATTTCGTTTATATGGATCTCAAACTGATGGATTGCGAGATGCACAAGACCTACACAGGGGTCAGTAACGATAGAATCCTGCAAAATGCGGCATACCTCAAAGCGAGTGGCAAACCGCATACCTTCCGAACACCGCTGATTCCGAGCATCACCGACACCGAGGAGAACCTTGCCGCCATCCGCGCGTTTGTCGGCGGCGATTCGTGGGAGCAGTTGCCGTATAATACGCTTGCGCCCGCCAAATATGCGAGCGTTGGGCGGGAGTATCGGTATTCGTTGCCGAAAACATAATAAGAAGTAAAAAATCCCGGGCGCTTTGCGCCCGGGATTTTTTTGGTGGACCATCAAGGGCTCGAACCTTGGACCTTCCGGTTATGAGCCGGTGGCTCTGACCAACTGAGCTAATGGTCCGCAACACGATTATTATACCGCATTTTCCCTTTTTTGTCAAGACCGATAACGGAATTATTTTGTTCCGATATCAAAATTTATTTCGCAGACGGTTTTCGCTTGTTTTCGACCTGCGTTTTGTGATACGATAGAAGCAGAAAGGGGTGGATACACTTGAAATCAAAAAAGAAATCGAAAATCAAATCGGTTTATGCGCTTTTGCTTTCGGTCAGCCTGCTGACCGTTTTATCGGCGGGCGGATGCGTGACAAAGGAGCAACCGCAAACCGGAACCTGCGAAGAGGAAAGTTCGGAAGGGTCCACTGCCGCCGATACGGATCGGATCGTGTTACTGGAGCGCCGACTGGAAACGCTGTATGCAGAGCAGGAAAAGCGAAATGACGCATATGAGGCGCGAATTCGAGCCTTGGAGCGTTCCCTGTCCGATTCGCCGACCTCTGCGGACAGCGCGGTATTTACATACGAGGATAACGGGCATGGCGTAACGCTGACGGGCTGGAACGGGTCGGCAACGGTTTTGACAATTCCGCAGACGATTGACGGCAAGACGGTCACGGCAATCGGAGACGGCGCATTCCGCGACCGCGAATTGGAACGGGTAACGCTTCCGGACGGCGTCAAAACGGTTGGGTGGTTTGCTTTTTCCGGATGCTATCGTCTTGTCTCCGTCTCGCTTCCGGCAAGCATTGAAAGTATCGGCTACGGTGCGTTTGAACGCTGTTCCGCAACAATGCGCGTCATCTGCCCGTCAGGCTCTTATGCGGCAAAATACGCGGCAAGTTACGGAATTCCGACATCGGCGCAATAAGCCAAAAAGAAATGCACGGCAACTTTTTCTGTTCATGCGTTTTTATTGTAAAAAATATCGGTAACAGTGTAAAAAAACAAAGAAAAAGGGGTTGACAAGGAAAAAACAGCGTGATATAATAAC
>CAKSUH010000282.1 GCA_934500855.1 uncultured Eubacteriales bacterium | reverse complement strand
TCTCCGCCCATCCTGCATCCTCTGATGGCAATCATGATATTGGTCAGGTCGATCCGCTTCACAACAAGCTTTTCCGCCAGCGCAATGCCGCTCTCCTTTGCAAGCGCAAGCATTCCCGCATAGCAGGCACGGTCCAGAACACTGTCCACCACGCGCGGGTCCCCCGTGCGCTCCAGCTGTCCGCAGGCGTCACGCGCGGCATCGGCAAACGGCTCGGGCAACAGCCCGAATTCCCGTTTTTCCACTGCCTTCCGCACGGTATCGGTCGGAATTCCCCCCGCAAGACGGATCAGCATCCTGTCGCAGTCCAATCCGCGCCGCAGGCATTTGATTGCCGACTTGATGTTGTTGCAGTCATACGGCAAAAGCCAGATCCGCGCAAATGCGGCGCCGTCCGCCGAGGACAGCACCTCGCGGTAGCCGTCCGAAAGTCTCGCCTCCAGCGTTGCCTCACGGTCAAACGCACCCGTTTCCGCGTTTCGGACGGTTCCGAAATTCCATTCGTCCAGAAGTGCCGCGCAAGCGTCCGCGCTCTCGCAGGCAAGCAGCTTTTCCAATCGCTCCTGCCCGACCAGCGTGTTTTCCAATGTGCGGATCCGAGCGCCGGCATACAGATAGTTGTTATCCATCGCCGACCTCCTCAAAGCGTGCTTCTGACATCAAACAGCGCCTGTGCGACCTCTGCCTCCAGCTCCCGGTGCAATTGCCCGAACAGCATTTCAAACGAGCAGTTGGACTCCACATCGCCGTAGCGCAGGACCACGCCGCCTTCAATATTCAAAGTATTTTTGGACAGGACCAGCTTTTCGGTCCGTCCCGCCGGCAGTCTCGTACTGTTTGCATAGCGTTTTTTCACGCTTTCCAGTACATCCTCCCCGCAGGTCTCACGGTCCTTTTTGTTGAAGAGCACCTCAAACTGTTCGATCGGCTCGCCTTCTTCTCCGTAGGTCGCCAGATTCTGTGCTTCGGTATCTGCCTGCTCGACCAGCGCCGCCGACAGCAGTCCCGCAAGCAGGTCGGTATACTTCTCCTTCGGAAGTCCCAGTACCCACTCCTTCGCACCGTCGAAAACACCGTCGATAAGCTGACTTTCCTGCGCCTGCAGGATGTTCCGTTTTTTCATAGCCGCCGCCGCTTTCGCACGCGCGATGAGATCGGCGCCCTTTGCCTGCGCGTCCTCCGAGAGCCTGTCCCGGATCTGTTGCGCGCGGGCATCGTAATCGGTGCCGATCCGGTCGCATTCCGCCTGCGCGTCGGCAAGAATTTTGTTCGCCCGCGCCTGCGCGTCGGCAAGAATTTTATCGGTTATCCGATTGACTCCGTTCGTTGCCACTGTTCCGTCTCCTTTTCGGTTTGGTGATTGACCGCCTTACGGCTTACAGAATCATCAACAGGGAGATCAGCAGAGCGAGAATCGCGTAAAGCTCGACGAACGATGCGGAAATGACCGCTTTACCGACAGCATCGGGCTTCTTTGCCAGCACCGAAATACCCGACGCGGCAACTTCACCCTGACGCATTGCGGAATACAGACCGCCGAACGCGATCGGCAGAGCCGCAACCAGGAAGTATGCGCCGCGGGCAACCGTCAGTTCAACCGTCTTGTCTCCCATGATGCCGGACTGAACCAGAATCATAAACGAAGTAACCATACCGTAAATACCCTGCGTCATCGGCAGCGCCTGAAGCAGCCTGGACTTACCGTACTTGTTGGGTTCCTCACTGATCAGTCCCGCAGTTGCTCTTGCAACAAGGTTGACGCCGCGAGCCGAGCCGATACCCGGAAGAACGGTGGCGAGAACAGCGCCGAGAATGGCGAGGTTGGTTCCTGTAAACATTTCTTCGATGAGCTTGAACATGGTTTTTGTCTCCTTAAAATTTTAATATTTTGATTTTTGGGACATCATTTTCAGGTTTCCGCAGTCTCTGCGGGGTCCTCGGTATAATCGGAGGACAACTCGCACGGCTCAAAGATGTCGCCGCCGTCCTCGTAGAATTTACCGAAGAATTCGATATATTGCAGTCTCGCCGCATGGACAAAGGTTCCCAGCAGGTTAATGGCAATGTTGAACAGGTGCCCGACAATCAGCACCACAAGCATTGCGATAAATCCGCCGACGCTCGACGAGCCCGGAACGGTCATCATATTGATGACCTGCCCGATAACGCCCGCAACCAGACCGAGCGCGAGAATACGGGAATAGGACATCAGGTCGGACGCAAAGCTGATGAGCGAATACAGTCCGCCAAGACCCTTGGCAAGCCAACCGCCGAAGGATTTCTGCCCGACACCCTTGAGAAGCAGGATTCCGACCACACCGCCGATCATCAGGTAGGTTGCAATCCCCGAAAGAGAGGCAAACATTTCCTTGGTTG
>CAKSUH010000281.1 GCA_934500855.1 uncultured Eubacteriales bacterium | reverse complement strand
CCAAACCCTGCTTAGGGGACTTCTTAAGGAAGAAGTAACGCTTCGCTACTGACAGTTGCTTTGCAACTGTCACCCCTAAGAACCTTCAAGACCTTCAATGCAATTGGATTTTTATATCTATCTTTACATGGTGCTAATTTTGGGTGTAGCCGTATTCCGTGCTACGAATTCCGGCTACATCAGAATCCGCAGAATGTAGAGATAGGAACGAAAATCCCCTTGCTGAAAAGTTCTTGAAAGTCTTGAAAACTTCTTGGGGGAAGTTTTCAAGCAGGGTTCGGGACAGAGTCCCGAGGTCTTCCCCGAAAAAAATTGCCGAAAAAAAGTGTATCGGGGCTTTTTGTGCGTATATTGGAAGCGAGAGAAATGCGAAAGGGGATAGACAATGGAGAATCTTTGCAAGCTGTTTCTGGAGCGGGAGAAGCAAACGCTCTCGCCGTATGCGTTTCTGACCGAAAACACGCGAGGGCGCGACCACCCGTACACACCGTGCGAAATGCGGACCGAGTTTCAGCGGGACCGCGACCGCATCATCCATTGCCAGTCCTTCAGACGGCTGATGAACAAAACGCAGGTCTTTCTGGCACCTGTCGGGGACCATTACAGAACCCGTTTGACGCATACGCTGGAGGTTACACAGATTGCAAGAATCATTGCGCGGGGACTGCGCCTGAACGAGGATCTGACCGAAGCCGCGGCGCTCGGACATGACCTCGGACATACCCCGTTCGGTCATACGGGAGAAGAGGAAATGCAGCGGCTCTGGTCTCCCGATTTCACCCACTACCGCCAAAGCGTGCGCGTGGTGGAAAAGCTGGAGAATGACGGTGAAGGGCTGAATCTGACATGGGAGGTCCGTGACGGAATTCTCAACCACACGGGCAGTTGCATGGCATCCACGCTGGAAGGGGTCATCGTCAAATTTGCCGATCGTATTGCCTATATCAATCACGACATTGACGACGCCATCCGCGCGGGTATCCTTTCGCAGGAGGATATTCCGAAGGAGATTCGCAAAACGCTCGGTGAAACGCACGGAAAACGCATCGATACCATGGTCAAATCGGTCATCGACTCCAGCACGGACAAGCCCGAGATCTCCATGGCGGACGATATCCGCGAGGCGACCGATGAACTGCGCAAATTTCTGTTTGCCAATGTTTATACCAATTCGGAGGCGAAGCGCGAGGACGGAAAGTCCAAAGCGGTTATTGCCGCCCTGTTTGAATATTTTGCCGAGCATCCCGAACGGATGCCGGAGCTGTACTACAGAAATACCGAAACCGAACCGGTCAGGCGATGCGTCTGCGACTTCATCGCGGGCATGACCGATCGGTACGCAATCGAAACCTACAAAGACCTGTTCATTCCGAAGGTCTGGAAGGGCTGACGGAAGGGAGGGACAAGCCGTGCGATTGCCCGATAATTTCATACGGGAAGTGGTTGACAGAACCGACATTGAGGAGCTGATCGGGCGGTATGTAACGCTCAAGCGGGGTGGCGCCAACAACCTGCTCGGGCTTTGCCCGTTCCACAGCGAAAAAACGCCGTCCTTTACCGTGACCCCTGCAAAAAAGATGTTCTATTGCTTCGGATGCCACGCGGGGGGAGATGCCATTACTTTTGTACGGATGGCGGAGAACCTCAGTTATACGGACGCGGTGGAGTTTCTCGCAAACCGAGCGGGACTGCAAATGCCGAGAGGATTGAACGAGCGCTCCGAGGAACGCGGCGTAACACGCAAGCGGGTTCTGGAAATGAACCTGGAAGCGGCAAAATTCTTCCGAGCCTGCCTGTTTGATCCTGCGCTCGGCGCGCCGGGGATGGAGTATCTGAAAGGGCGCAGACGCCTGACCGATGCAACCATCAAGCATTTCGGTCTCGGGTATGCACCTGCGGATTTCGGAATGCTGACCGATTATCTGCATAAAAAGGGCTTTACGGATGAGGAACTGCAGGTCGGATTCCTTTGCGGGAAGAGCCAAAAGACGGGTCGATCCTATGACTATTTCCGCGGGCGGGTCATGTTCCCGATCATCGACACCGTGGGGAATATCGTTGCCTTCGGCGGGCGGGTACTCGACGATTCCAAACCGAAATACCTCAACACCTCGGACACGCCCGCGTTCCGCAAGAGCAATCATCTCTTTGCGCTGAATTTTGCAAAAAACTGCTGTGCGGAGCGCATGATTCTCTGCGAGGGGTATATGGATGTGATTGCCCTGCACGCGGCGGGATTTGAGTTCGCCGTGGCAACGCTGGGGACTGCCATCACGCCGAATCACGCGCGCATTTTCTCCAAGTATACCAAGCAGGTCATCATTACCTAGGACTCCGATGAGGCGGGACAGAACGCTGCCAATAAGGCGATGCGGATTCTCGGAGAGGTCGGGATGGATGTGCGGG
>CAKSUH010000280.1 GCA_934500855.1 uncultured Eubacteriales bacterium | reverse complement strand
TCGCACCTGCCCCAACAGGTCGGGCAGATTGCGGACATGAAAGAACACCGCGTCGCTCTGCCGCAGTCCCCGCTCTCCCTCGCGCACGGGCAACAGGGTCCGCGCGTTCAGAAGCACTTCGCCGTCCGCGTCGCAGACTGCCGCCGAGGTGGTGTAGTTACTGGTATCGAATCCGACAAAGAGCGGTCCGCTCATTCCGCCGCGCCTTCTTCTTTTTCGGGTACTGCCGCGCTCGCCGCGTTTCCGCCGCTCTTTGCCTCATCGGCTTCCAGCTCGTCCTTCACGCCGTTGAGCACGCCGTTGACAAAGGCTTTCGCTTTCGGATCGTCAAACTTCTTGTCCAGTTCGATCGCCTCGTTGAGCGCAACCACAATCGGGACATCCCGCCCCCATTTCATTTCGTACACGCACAGACGCAGGATATTCCGCGACACGGGCGCGATTCTGTCGATTCTCCAACCGTTTGCGTGGCGGGAGATGATCGCGTCGATCTCCGCCTGTTTCTCCCGCACACCGAAATAGGATTCGCGGATGTAGCGGTCATCCTCAAAGTCCCGGTCCTCCATCGCAAGACTGTAAATTTCCCCGGGAGTCATCTCTCCGTGGAATTCGGTCTCAAACAGAAGGCGGAATACCTCTTCGCGTGCGTCGCGCCGTTTCATTGCTGCCATTTTGGAACAATCCTTTCCTTGCGGATATCACGCAGTCAGCCGCAATATCCCAGTATATAGTATACCTTATATTATACAGCAAAAAAAGAAAAAGTCAACAGAAAAAATGCATAAACGGCATTTTTTATGCAAGTTTTTTGTTTTGGGCGCCCTGTTTTGTAAACTTTTTGCCAAACCACTTGCAAAGTCACCGAATGTATAGTATCATGTTAAGGTGGGAATCTTATTGAATGGGAGCCGACTGTTATGAAACAACTCATCAAACGCCTTTTTTCGGGAACCTGTTTCTGGTTTACCCTGCTTGCCGTGGGACTGATGCTCATCCGGCTGATTGCCGAAGGGGTCGGAGACGGTATTATTGAAATCACCCGTTTCCTCCTGCTTCTGCCCTGCGGACTGTTTCTCGCATCTGCGGGAACCGTTTACCGTCATACCGCACTGGCAGGTTGGGTTCGGCTCCTGCTTCACTATCTTTTTTCCATGCTCGCGTTTTTCCTGTTCCTGTGGTTGCCCGCAGGCGGACACACCGCGGTGAAAAACCTGCTTGCAATTGTGTTTTTCACCCTGCTTTACGCCATTGCCTTTGCGATTGTTTTGCTGACGCGCAAGCGCATTCGCGGCATTCGGGAGGAGGACTGACGCGCCGTCGGTGGCGCTATGAAAAAACTGATTTCCGTTTCCCTTTTATTCGGATTTCTTTTCTCTCTGATGTCGGTTCCGCTCCGTGCGGAATCGGATGATCCGATTCGTCATATGACCTTCTTCGGAGAATCGACCACTGCTCATCTTGCTCTGCGCGGCGGGATCGACCCGATTCGGGTCTGGTCAAATGCCTCAGGCACCATGCGGTTGGACTCGGGCATTCTCTCGCGCACGGTGACGGACCGCGCAACCGGGCAAGCCGCAACGGTTTCGGAAATGGCGGCGGCTTACCGTCCCGAAATTCTGGTTCTTTCGTTCGGGCTGAACGGCATTCTGTCGACCTCCGAGCGTCCGGAGCCGTTTTTGCGCAACTACCGCAAACTGACAGACGCGGTCCGTGCGGTCTCGCCCGAAACGCGTATCGTCATTCAATCGGCGCTCCCCGTTGCCGACGCGGCGCACCAGAGCGACTGGAAGTTTTCGGTCCCGCCCGCAGAAATCAACTGCCGCCTGACCGAGCTGAACAGCCGCCTGCGCGACTTCTGCGCTTCCGATCCCACCCTGACCTATGTCGACACGGCAACGGCACTGACCGATTCCGCAGGCTTCCTGCGCGCCGAATTCACAACCGACGGCATCCATCTGACTGCCTCGGCATACGCGGCGCTTCTCGGCGTCCTGCGGCAAGCCGTAAACGCATAAAAACAAAGAAAACGGGTACACTTGGCTTATAAGTGTACCCGTTTTTCGGAGGTTTTTATGAAACAATTTCTGCTGTTTTTCTCGGTGCTTTCCCTCCTGTCTTTCGCGGGATGCGGGAAGCCGACTCCGCGCAATTATCTGAATGATCTGTCCGCCGCCGAACTTGCGGACCTCGCGGATGACGCACTGTCGGAGGACTTCCGCACAGCCGATGCCGACTATCTGTCCGATTATGTCACGCTCCCGCAGGCAGGATACACCCTGTCGGTCCGTATCTGCGGGAGCGGCGACCGCATTGACGAATACGGCATTCTGCATTCCGACATCGGAACCGAGGAAGCCGCCCGCCTTTTGCGCATCTATCTTGCTCGATCCTATGAGGAGAACCGCTC
>CAKSUH010000279.1 GCA_934500855.1 uncultured Eubacteriales bacterium | reverse complement strand
CACAGGGTTAAACAACAGACCGTTTGCGAAAAAGTGACCGATCTTTGTGCTTTCGGGATTCTCGATGCCCATGAAATTCTTCATAATGGCAACGGGAAGATCGCCGAACCACCCGCCGAACACCACGCCCAGCACCATACAGGACACGCCGCACCACGCAAACATGGAGAGCATCCGCCGCATGGCAGGCTTCGGATTGAGCAATCGGATGCCCGCGATACAGCCGAGCGTCAGAAGCAGACCGTAGCCGACATCCGCAAACATCATACCGAAAATCAGGAAATAGAAAATCGACATGATGAAAGTCGGGTCATAGGCTCCGTATTTCGGGTAGGAGTACATTCCGATGACCCACTCGAAGTTCTGCGCAAACTTGTTGTTGCGAAGCAGAACAGGCGGATTGTCTCCCGCTTCCGGCTCATCCGTGTCATAGGCGCACTCGAATTTCCCCAGCACCGCCGTAACCGCGTCCTCCATGCTTTCGGGATACCACCCTTCCAGCACCGTGCAGGTTTCGGTTGCCGCCAGCTTCTGCTTCAGTTCCGCAACCCGCAGAGCCGTTGTCTCCACATCGTGCAGAATCTCGATTTCATCCAAAAACTCCGCGCAGTCGCGCAGGCTTTCCTCTTTTCCGACCGCTTCCTCTTCCAATTCCGCCAGCCGTGCCTCCGCGTCCCGCGACGCCGAGAGCGCCGTTGCCGTCACGCCCGCAAACTCCTGCCGCACAAAGCCGCAGGAAGCAAGTGCCGTTCCGACTTCGGTTTCCTTTTCCTTCAGGAATGTGACCGCCCAATAGCTGTGCTTTTCGTCCGCAAAGACCTCCTCAAAGGCACATCCGAGCCCGTTCAGGGACTCCGATACGCGTTCCGCGGAAACGGTCAGCGGGACCGAGCCGAGCCATGTTTTCGTTTTTTCCGTTTCGGTATCCGACAGCGGTGCATCGTAGTCGAGCCACGGCTGAAGCGATTCACACAAAGCCGCCAGCCCGGTATGCTCGCCCTCGCCCGCCCGGATCTCCTCCTGCAGTCGCTCCGCCGCTCTGACGGTTTCCCATGCGTGAGCAGCATCGCCGCCTTCCGCGAACGCCTGCTGGTCCACCGCGTGAACCCGCCTGCGGAATCGCATTTTGCGCGTGCTGTAGCGGGACAGAACCGGCAGTACCGCGTCCACCGCAGCCACACGCTTACGCGCCTCGGTCAGCTCCGCGTCACAGTCCGCCCGCGAGAGCTTCAGCGCGCTTCGCTCGGCATCCATGCTCTGTACCTGCACGCAACGCAGCCGCATCAGGCTTCGCACCAGTCGGTCGGCGTCGTCACGGAAAACGAAAGCGGTCAGCTTTTTCATTTTGCTTACCGACATTTCGCGTCCAACCCTCCGATCACGATCTTTTCCGCACTTTTGCGGTTCAGCCTTGCACGCGCCGCAACCTCTTCGGCTTCGGTCTTGGTTTCCTCCATGACCCGTTCGGTCAGCTCGGCGGTCTTTTCGCGGATCTGCTCCAGCATTCCCGCAAGTTCCGCAGAAACCGACTCCTCGGTCGTCCGACACAGTTCCTCACCCCGTCGGACCGCTTCCGCCTTCATCGCCTTTGCCTTTTCTTCGGCATCGGCAACCAGCTGTTCGGCATCACGCTCGGCTTTCCTGATTTTTTCCAATGAATCCTTTGACATAAACTCCCCTCTCTATCGGTCGGTTTGTCATACGATGCAGAGGCGTTTTCCCGCATATCAGAAAATGCGTTTTCCCCATCTCCCGATGACATCCCTAACATTATACCACACTTTCCCTTGCTTTGCAATAGGTTTTGCGCGACTGCGACGATGAAATTTGTTAATTTTTTGTCGAAGTCAGGCATTTTTTGCCTGTACCGCGCGGGACCCGTCTGCTTTGGCGCGGGGGAAGCAGGGTTTCTTCACTCAGATTCCAGAACCGCTCCTCGCTTTGCAAAACCGTTCCGTTCAAGTCCGCCGTCAGCAGAACACGGCAGTGCAGGCTGTCTGTCGGCTCGCACCGCGCCGCCACGCGCAGTCTGCGGACCCGCCACCGTGCGCGCGCCGCATGATCCTCCATCGCAAGATAATCGGATCTCGCCCGCTCCCCTTCCTTGCGGAAGAGCCTGCGGAGCATCACCTCGCCGCTCCGCGCGGTAAAATCGGTCAGCCGCGCAGATTCCTGCGGGATCGACAGGAACAATTCCGCCGTCAGCAAAACCGCGTAGCCCTCTCTTACAACCAATCTCCGAGCCGCAACTCCGTTCTCCATCCGTCATCACCTCCGAGAGCAGTATATTCCACTGCCCGCGGAGCGGGTCATGCGCACTGCACGAAGTACGGGCGGAAGTTCGGGGTGGGTATCCTGATTTTAAGAGAATACAGATTTATCCCCCCGCATCAGTCGCTTGCGCGACAGCTTC
>CAKSUH010000278.1 GCA_934500855.1 uncultured Eubacteriales bacterium | reverse complement strand
GGGGAAGGCTATGGTACAACCTTCTTTCGTCTTAACCGGAAATCCGGATTTACAAAAAGTCTGAAGCACTCTTTTTGAAATTTGCAGAACTTTTGCAAAGGCTTCCCCTCGGGGGGAAGGTGTCGCCGAAGGCGACGGATGAGGGGGGATATATTTCCTCCCACCCTCATCTAAAACATATTTTTCCGATCTTCCCCGCTCACTGCCCATCCCCGAGCAAATCGGTCATGCTCCGCAGGCTGATGAGAAGCGTTGACGCATTATGCAACAGTGCCGAGGTGGTCGGCGGCAGGATACCCGCCACACCGAAGAGAATCAGACCGAGGTTGAACCCGACAATGGTGCGATAGTTCCGATGAATCCTCGCCATCAGCGCCGTCGACAGCCGCCGCAGGGTCACAAGCTCCCACAGGCTCTCGGAAGAGACCGTAATGTCGGCAATTTCCCGCGCGATTGCCGCGCCCGTGTTGATTGCGATGCCGACATCCGCCTCGGACAGCGCGGGCGAATCGTTCACGCCGTCCCCAATCATAATCACCGTATGCCCCTCGGCGCGCGCACGGCGGATATACTCCGCCTTATCCTGCGGCAGAACCTCCGCGCGGAACTCGTCCACGCCGACCTGCGCCGCCACAGCCGCCGCGGTTGCGCGGTTATCGCCCGTCATCATGACGGTATGCGGAATGCCGCATTCATGCAGGGCGCGGATAACCTCCGCCGCCTCCGCACGGAGCGGGTCGGACACACAGATGACCGCCGCGAGCGATCCCGAAACGCAGAGGTACAGATGCGAATATTCGGGCGGCAGAGAAGCGAATTTTTCCTCCTCGCCCGCGGGGACCGCACAGCCCTCGTCCTCAAAGACGAAATGTGCGCTCCCGATGATGACCTTTTCCCCGTTGACACTGCTGGAAATGCCGTGCGCCACCACATACTCCACGCGGGAGTGGTATTCCTCATGGTCCAGCCCGCGCGCCTTTGCCTCGTTGACCACCGCATTCGCCATGGAGTGCGGGTAGTGCTCCTCAAGGCAGGCGGCAAGGCGGAGCATTTCGTTCTCGTCCCGACCGCCGAAGGTCACAATCTGCGCCACACGCGGCGAGGCATAGGTCAGGGTTCCCGTCTTGTCAAAGACCACCGTGTCGGCATTCGCAACCGCCTCAAGGAAGCGCCCGCCCTTGATGGAGAGGTTATGCGTATGCCCTTCCCGCATGGCGGAAAGCACCGCGATGGGCATGGAGAGCTTCAGCGCGCAGGAGAAGTCCACCATCAGCACCGAAAGCATTTTGGTCACATTGCGGGTCAGGAGCCATGTCAGCCCCGTTCCGAGGAAGGTGTAAGGGACCAGACGGTCCGCCAACCTTGCCGCCTTGTCCTCGGCGGTGGATTTCAGCTTTTCGGATTCCTCAATCATGCGCACGATGCGGTCGTAGCGCCCCTCGCCCATGACCTGCGCAACCCGCACCACGCATTCGCCCTCCTCCACAACCGTCCCCGCGTAGACATAGCTTCCGCTATGCTTCGGGACCGGCAGGGATTCGCCCGTCATGCTTGCCTGATTGACCGTTGCCTCGCCGTCGGTCACGGTTCCGTCCAGCGGAATGAGGTTTCCGGTGCGAACCACAATCAGGTCGCCCGTCCGCACCTCACCGATCGGCACCGCTTCCTCGCCGTGGTCGGTCACAAGCCAGACCTTATCCACGCCGAGCGACATCGCGCCTGCGAGATCAGCCACCGATTTCTTGTGTGTCCAGTCCTCAAGCAGCTCGCCCAGACGGAGCATGAACATCACCGACCCCGCCGTGGAGAAGTCCCCGCGCAGGAGCGACACGCCGATTGCGGTTGCATCCAGTGCTTCAACAGTCAGCTTTCCTTTACAGAGCGATGAAAGCCCTGCACGCAGATAGCGAACTGCGTGGCAGAGCGTCAGCGCAATGCGGACGGGTGACGGCAGCAGGAAGCGCCGCACACCGCGCCACAGCACGGTGGAAATCAAACGGTCCTCAAATTCGCGGTTCAGCGCGCGGGTGGTATGCGCGGGCACGAGGTCCACCGCCTCTGCCTTTGCAAAGGAGAACGCCGCAAAACGCGCCGTGACCGCCTCACGCGCGCCATGATAGGTCACCACTGCGTCCCGCGTGCGGTCATAGACCTTGACCGTATCCACCCCGTCCGTTGCGCGCAGCCAATATTCCAGTGTATCCGCATCCGAAAGCGACATCGGGCCGCAAAGCAGTCTGACACGCATCCGTCCGCTTGTTTCATGCAGAATTTTACATTTCATAGCTTCGGTTTCCTCCAAAAAGCGCCGCTCCCGAAAAAGAGCGGCACTTTTCTGTCAGTTTTCGGGCTTCGTTTTCGCCGTTTCGACCGTTTCCGCCGCTTTCGGCTCTGCTTCTGCGGTATCCTCGATGACCTTCTCCGCTTCCGCCTTTGCGCGCTTGGCGTTGATTTCCTTCGCCTCTGCAAGGACATCTCCCGCGCTCTCCTTCACAC
>CAKSUH010000277.1 GCA_934500855.1 uncultured Eubacteriales bacterium | reverse complement strand
CGGAGCCATGCGGCATACCCGCCCGTAAGGCTGTAAGCGCGGTACCCTGCCTCGCAGAGTTTTTCCGCAACCCCGATGCTGAGGATCCCTCTTGCGCAGACCACAACGATCGGTCGCTCCTTCTCCCGGAGCGGATCGGCAAGCAGAGTTTCCGCCCCGATCGGAATTGCTCCCGGAATGCTTCCGTAAGCCCGTTCCGCTTCGCTCCGCATATCATATATCGCGCACCCGTCCCCGAGCCGCTCCAGTTCTTCCGCCGTGATTTCCATTCCGAATTGTCCCGTCCTTTTCCGTTTTTCGCTTTATTGTAACACAATTGCCGCAAAAAGTCAAGAGGGACGCATTGGGGAGGAAAGTTTTCGCCCGCCTTTTGGGGGAGGCAGCACGAGTCCAGCGCCGTGGAGCGCTGGTCGCCGTCCGCAGACGGCGAAATTCCCCTAACGGCGCTTTCTTTTTGCAAAGCTTTTTCTTTGCGCCTACACGGTCAAAGAAAAAGCGTGAAAGAAATTTTTGCTTTTTGGATTGATACACTTTATCTATCTACAATCTAAAAAGCGGAACGCCCTTTCGGAGCGTTCCGCATGAAATTCATTTCGTCTCTTCGTCCTTGGATTCCGCTTTGGCTTCCTCTTCGGATTCCGTTTTGGTTCCGTCCGCAGGATACTCCAAACCGCAGTACGGGCAAACGCCGCGGTCTCCGTGCGCTTTGAAGGTTGCATTGCAGTGCGGGCAGACGACCGACTTGGTCCCGTCCCCGTCCGATCCCGTCTCAGAAGAAGCCGCCGCGCGGACCTTTTTTCCGATTGCGGGAAGGAGGTATTTCTCCAGCGCCTTTCCGATTGCGGTCGACAGCACCGTGCAGGCAACAACCTCAACGATTCCGTTCACACCTGCGAGGAACACGAACACCTGCGCAAGGTTCATGGTGCTGATGTCGATCACCGTGCCGCCGCCGAAATCAAGCGACGCGGAGCGGAACAGCATGAAGAAGAAGCTGACAAAGAACAGCGTGTTGAGAAGCGCGGCGGAAAGCGAAGTAACCTAAAACGCAAGCAGGCTTTTTCCGGTTGCTTTCAGCCATTTGAAAAGATACCCCGTGAGAATTCCCATCAGCAGACGGGGAACGATGCACAAAACGGCGGTTTTCCACGGGTTGATGCCGAGACAGAGCACGCCGAACGCGCTCATTCCGAAGCACTGCACAAAGCTGGAAACGCCGAAAATCAGGCTCAGGAGAATCGAAGCCGTCGGTCCGACCGTTGTGGCGGCGATGGCAATCGGAATGGTCATGAAAGTGATCTCAACAAGCCCGACATGGAGATATCCGAGCGGGGTGAAAGCAAAAATCAGTTCGATTGCCGCAAGCATTGCGATCTGCACGAGTTTTAAGGTTCGTTCATTTCGGTTTTGCGTCATGGTAAAATCATCCTTTTTTTGAATCCGGAATTCATAATTCCTGTATTGACAGATTATTGTACCATATCTTTCCCTGTTTGTCAAGGTTTCACTCGTAAACTTCCTTGCGCTTCCGTTCAAACCGATTTCACAGAAAAATCATTTGACAAGCACTTCTGCGTGTGATATAATAATAAGAGAGAAATTAAGTTGCAAAAGGAGCCGACAGAACGATGAAAACCATTTGCCGTATCGGGCAGGCAAAACTGACCGGAGAACGGGCGCTTTTCGGCGCACGGGACTGTGAAATTGAGGAAACCGTTTTTGAAGACGGCGAATCCCCACTCAAAGAAAGCAGCAATATCAGCCTGCGCACCTGTATGTTCCGTTGGAAATATCCGCTTTGGTACGCCAAGGATATTGATGTGCGCGACAGCACATGGTTCGATACGGCACGCGCAGGGGTCTGGTACAGCGACCGCGTGCGGGTGACCGACTGCGCAATCGAAGCACCGAAAAATTTCCGCCGTTGCCGCGATCTGAGTTTAACACGCGTCTCCTTTGCAAACGCCGCCGAAACGCTGTGGGAATGCGAGGGCGTAACGCTTTCGGATGTGACCGCAAAGGGCGACTACTTTGCAATGAACTGCCGTGACATGACGGTCGATCATCTGACGCTTTTCGGGAACTATTCCTTTGACGGCTGTCGGAATCTGACCGTGCGGAATTCCCGCCTGCTTTCCAAGGACGCCTTCTGGAACTGCGAAACCGTCACGGCGGAAAACTGCTTCATTTCGGGCGAATACCTCGGCTGGAACTCCCGTCGGCTGACGCTGATTGACTGCACGATCGAATCCCTGCAGGGGCTTTGCTATGCGGAAGAGCTGGTTTTGCGGAACTGCCGCCTGCTCAACACCACGCTGGCTTTTGAGTATTCAACGGTAGACGCAGAAATCAAAGGAAAGATCGACAGCGTGAAAAACCCGACCTCGGGCAGAATCGTAGCGGATGAAATCGGCGAACTGATTCTGGAATCGGAGCGGATCGATCCCGCAAAAACCGAAATTCTTACGGGGGTGCGGAAAAAGGCATGAATCCCGGATTTGAT
>CAKSUH010000276.1 GCA_934500855.1 uncultured Eubacteriales bacterium | reverse complement strand
CAAAGTCTGCCTGAATCAGCTTGCCGAGATATGGCGCGATCGGAATGCTCTCATACGCTTGGGACAGCAGGGCGAACAGGTTGCGCTGTTCCCTTTCGGCATTTGCGGCAGGCGGCGGAGTATATGCTACAAGCACGGTTTCGGGATGGATTGGAGTTGATGTGTCAACTCGTATATTCTCCGGCGCTGCAATTGCCCGGTTCAGGCATTCCGTCACGGTCTGCATCATCTCGGTGTCGATGGGATGTGCCACCGCATGACAGGCTTTGTTCGTGCAGACCCACAGGCTTCCGCCACTTTGCCAGCGGTTGACGGTTCGCCGCATCTTCGCTCCGCAGTCCGCGCAAACGACCGGAACAGGCAGGCAATAGATGCCCGCTTTCCGGTCGGTCTGTTTCTGTGTATTCCGTTTCTGCTTGCATTGGAGAAGGACCTCGCGCGTCTCCCTGCTCCAGATTGGTGGGTAGCCGTCCGCGCCTGTATAGCGTTCGTCCTCCAGCATCCGCATGAGTCTTGCCTTGTTCCAGCCGGTTGCGCCGGGCTGATACGGCACTCCTGCGGCGTTCAGCTTTTCCGCAATGTTTCCAAGCGATATGCCGTTTCGGTACCATGCGCAGATTTGCTCCAATACCGCGCGTTCGTCCTCCGCAATCACCGGCTTGCCGTTCTCGATTCGGTAGCCATACCTTGCAGTGCGTCCTCTCATGGTTCTTCCCCCTTTCCGTGTAGACTCTCGGTCAGTTCCACGCCGCCGATGAGACGGAATGTCACCTCTGTTGCAGACCGAACCGTCATCCGCTCGACGATTTCATCCATCAGCCGCTCCGGATTGCCGTTCGGGTCTGTCTCCTGAAGAATCTCCCGCAGGTGTCGGAGCGTACCGACCGTTTCGGATTCATCCTGTTCCTGCAGAAGCCGTTTCCGCTTGTTTTGCAGATTCCGGATTTGGCGATCGATGTCACCGGATTGCGCGTAGTAATCCTCGGTCGGGAGCAGCTTTTTGTTGTAGAGCCTCGTCAGCACCAGATTCTGCGCGGCGAGGTTGGAGATTTCCCGGTTCAGCGATTGAAAGCGTTCCGGGTCATCCGCCGTGACCGCTTGCAGGGTTTCCAGTTGGTCGATCAGTGTGCCGAGTAAGGCGTCTCCGTAATCGTGCAACTTCAGGAGCAGAAGGCGGAAGATGCGGTAGACGGTTTCTTCCCGAATTCTTTCCACCTTACAAGAGGTTCTCCCCAATGCTTTGGAGGAGCAAACCCAAGAGCGCTTGCCGTCCTTCTCCACTTTTCGGAAAGCGCTTCCGCATTCTGGACAGATTAGTTTTCGGTTCAACTGATGTTTTCCCCGCGTCTCCCCGACCGCCTGATAGCGTGTTTTCAGAAGCTTCTGTACCTCGTCATAAAGCGCCCGCTCAATAATCGGCGGGTGTGTCTGTTCCGCGTAGTATTGTTTTCTCTCCCCATAGTTCCGGTGCGTCCGATACGGGAGCGCTTCAGCGTTATAGCGTTTTTGCAGGAGTGCGTCACCGACATAGCGCTCGTTTCCGATGATGTAGCGGACAGTACCGGGATACCACCGGTCAAGGATCTTCCCGTTCGTGCGCTCGCTGATGTTGCCTTCCCGATTCAGCAGCTCGGCAATCGACTGGCATCCGTAGCCTTGCAGATACAGGTCAAAGATTCTGCGTACCGTTTCCGCTTCGGGCTCCTCTACCGTAAGCCGTCCGTCCCGAAACCGATAGCCGAGCGGTGCGTGCGTTCCGAAATACTCCCCGCGCGCCATGCGCTTCTGAATACTCCATCGGGTGTTGCGGGAAATATTCTCGGATTCCTGCTGTGCATGGAGTCCGGGGAAAGTCAGGATCATTTCCGCGTTGAGCTTGTCGGTATCAATCCCCTGTTCCTCGAAGTAAATGCTGACACCGAGTGATTTGAGGAGTCGGACCGTCTCCAGAAACTCCTTCGCATTCCGCGACAGCCGGGAAACCGACTTAGTGATGATGCGGTCGACCTTTCCTTTCGCGCAGTCCCGAAGCAGGCGGTTCAGCTCATCCCGCTTCTGCATGGATGTCCCGGACACCCCTTCGTCGGCATAGATGTCGACCAGTTCGTATTCCGGATGCGTTCCGACATACTCGGTGTAGTGTCTGATTTGCGCCGCGAAGGAATGCAGTTGATCTTCAGACGGGCTTGACACCCGACAGTATGGGGCAAGGCGGATTTTCTGTTTTACCACTTCTGCCGTCTCCGGCGCTTTCAGTTCTGTAACTGTAACCGTTGTCTGCATCGGCTCTCACCTCCTGTCTCAAACGAATTATATACTATTACAACAATACCACAACCCCGCGCAAATATCCAGCCCAAACGGAGATAAACTGAAAAGTTAGCAATTCAGACATACGCTCTCACGCCAAACCGGGCTGCACAGGAAAGCAGGATGCGATCATGTTCCGTGGCAGTCAGCAGTTCCATTTCCAACAACAGCCGCAGCAGGTTCCGGCAGTAGGCGTAACGGATTTTTG
>CAKSUH010000275.1 GCA_934500855.1 uncultured Eubacteriales bacterium | reverse complement strand
CCGTCACCCTCGCAGGCTTCGCATCTGCCGCCTTTGACATTGAAGGAAAACCGCCCCGACTTGAATCCCTTCGCTTTTGCGTCTTTGGTTTTTGCAAACAGGTCGCGGATGTCGGTAAACAACCCCGTATAGGTTGCCGGATTGGACCGCGGGGTGCGCCCGATTGGGCTTTGGTCGATCGCGATGACCTTATCCAGATGCTCCACGCCCTCAATGCTGTCAAACTTTCCGGGATAGGTCAGCGCGTGATTCAGCTTGTCCGCCAGATACGGATAAAGAATATCGTTGATCAGCGAGGATTTTCCCGATCCGGAAACACCCGTCACGCAGACAAAACACCCGAGCGGAATATCCACATCCATATGCTTGAGGTTGTTCTGACATGCCCCCCGAACCGACAGGAATTTTCCGTTTCCGGGTCTGCGCGTTTTCGGAACGGGAATCCGAAGCCGCCCGGAAAGGTATGCGCCCGTCACCGACGCCGGATTCGCCATGACCTCTGCGGGCGTTCCCGCCGCAACAACGGTCCCCCCGTGAATACCCGCGCCGGGACCGATATCGATAAGCCAATCCGCCGCTTCCATTGTTTCCTCGTCATGCTCCACGACAATCACGGTATTTCCGAGATCGCGAAGGCGTTTGAGCGTTGCAATCAGTTTGGTATTGTCCCGTTGATGCAGACCGATGCTCGGTTCGTCGAGGATATACAGCACGCCGACCAGCGAAGAGCCGATCTGGGTCGCAAGGCGGATGCGCTGCGCCTCGCCGCCCGAAAGCGTTCCCGATTTGTTGGAAAGCGAGAGATAATTCAACCCGACGCTGACAAGGAATCCCAGCCGCGCACGAATCTCCTTGAGAATCTCCGCCGCAATCTTCGCTTCGTTTTCGGTCAGCTTCAGGTTGTTGACGAATTCCAACGCCTTTTCCACCGACAGCGCGCAGAATTCCTGAATGTTCAGCCCGCCTACCGTAACCGCCAACACAATCGGCGACAGCCGCTGTCCGTGGCACACGGGACACGGGGCTTCCTCCACAAACTGATCGTAATACTCGTTCCCCCATGTCTGCGCGCGGTTTTCGATCATCGCCACAAGACCTTCGAATTTTGCCTTCTGATGGTGCTCTTCCCGCCCGAACCAACGGTGAATGTCGTAGACTTCATCGCCTGTTCCGTAAAGCAGCTTTTGATATTGATCCTCGGTCAGCTGATCTATCGGCGTTTGCAGGGTAAAGCCGAAGCGCTTTCCGACCGCCGCAAACAGCGGACCGTTCCAGCTTTCCTCCTCCAGCGTTTTGAATCCGTTGACCGCAATCGCGCCTTGCGAAAGCGACAGCTTCTTGTTCGGAATCAGTCGGTCCACCGCAATGCGGGTCATCTCCCCCAGTCCCGCGCAGTGCGGGCATGCACCGACGGGGCTATTGAAGGAAAACATCCGCGGTTCGAGTTCGCCGAACGAGATGTTATGCTCTTCGCAGGCATAGGACTGCGAGAATTCCAACTCTTCCGCCTCGCCTTCGCCCTCCTTCGGCGCAGTTACAACAATCAGATGCCCGTCCGCCGCGGCAAGCGCGTTTTCCACCGAGTCCGCCAACCGCGACTCTACGCCGTCGCGCATGACAAGACGGTCGACGATGATTTCGATATTATGTTTCTTGTTCTTGTCAAGTTTGATCTCCTCCGAGAGATCGTACAGATTGCCGTCGACCCGCACGCGGACATACCCGCGCTTTTTGGCATCGGCAAATACCTTTTCGTGCATTCCCTTTTGAGAACGCACAACGGGCGCCAGAATCAGAAAGCGCGTGCCCTCCGGAAAAGCGAGGATGCGGTCGATGATCTGGTCGGTTGTCTGCTGACGGATCTCTTTGCCGCATACGGGACAGTGCGGGATACCGATCCGCGCATAGAGCAGGCGGAGATAATCGTATATTTCGGTTACCGTTCCGACGGTTGAGCGCGGGTTCTTGGAAGTGGTTTTCTGATCGATCGCAATGGCGGGTGACAGCCCCTCGATGGAATCGATATCGGGTTTGTCCAACTGTCCGAGAAACATTCTTGCATAGGAGGACAGCGACTCGACAAAGCGGCGGTGTCCCTCGGCATAAATGGTATCAAACGCCAGAGAGGACTTTCCCGATCCGGAAAGTCCTGTCAGTACAACCAGTTTGTCGCGCGGAATATCAACATCAATATTTTTGAGATTATGCACCCGCACGCCGCGGATGGAAATTTGATTCGGCATAGTTCAGCTTCCTTTTTTTATACCAACGGTCAAATCAGACCGAAAAATCTTTTTGCGGCACGCAACTGACGCGCCGTCAGAATTGCGGCGGGCTTGGAGAGACGCGTTGTCCCGTCCGTCATATGGAATTTCAGACTTGCATTGCGCCACCGACGAACCGTCTCCGGCAGGCGCGTTCCTTCGCTGTCCGACACTGTAATATCACGCAGAAGAGCAACGCAAAAAGTGTTACGCGCTCCGTCCGTTCCCCGACCGAGATCCGCTATGCCGTCCGTGACG